>NZ_JAKFIA010000001.1:0-5000 GCF_022569295.1 Pedomonas mirosovicensis
ACGATGAACCAGCCTTCCGGGTGCTGATAGATTTCCGGCAGGATCTCCTGCGATTCCTCCATCAGCAGGTCCTTGTCATGGCTGGTGAAGCCCGCCGCTTCGTGGTCGCGCGTTGAACCAGACCAGCAGGGCAGCGCCAGCGAGAACCGCCAGCAACAGGCCCGCCCAGAGCGTTGGTCCCCATTCCTGCCCAGCCGGGAGAGCTGGGATCGCTCCGGCCGCCGTCGCATGACGAGTCGTTGCAGCAGCGGCTGGCTGCGAGGCCACCGCCTCGGTTTTCGCCGCCTGGGCAAGATAGCGGTCGGCGCGAATGCCCCAAACCGGCACGATAGGGCCATCCTGCGGGTTCATCGGCTGAACGGTGCCATCGCCGCCCCCTACCCGGATGCTGCCCTGGGAGGCAACGGTGAGCGCGTAGGTCGGCCGTTCGGCGCACTTGGCCTTGAGCGTCTGGCTTTGCGCGTCGACGCGGAAAATCTGATAGTCACGCAGCGGCGCGCAGGCGAAGCCCGCCCTGACGGATTGCCTGCTCGATGAGCGGCGCGATCACATCGGAGGATGGGTTCTTCTGCGTAAGCGCACCGTAGAGATTGGGAGCCTGCCGGGATGCGGCGGCGGCTGGCGCGTCACCGGGCGTGGCTGCGAAACCGGCGCTGACCGGCGCGGCGGTCGCGATCACGGCCAATACCAAGAGTCCGGCGCAATGGTCCGTCCATGCCCCCTCTTGCCCCGTTACATTTGCCCGGTATTCATCCTAACCGATTTGGGCGGGGGCGTCAGCGTGAAATCTGCCGGGCTCCCCACCGGGGGCCCGCCGCTTCGCTTTTTAAAGGGAAGTAACTGAATTGTTTTTGTTTCGCAGGCGGGGCCAAGTCCCCCTTGGTCTTTTGCTTGCTTGCCTCCGCAATCGGGAGGGAGCCTGAGGCTCCTCAATGAAACCCCGCGAGCGGGACGCGGCGCGGGCCGGGCGGCCCTGCGGCTTGCGGGCGGGCAGGCTCGCCGCGCGGTCCCGCCCCGCTGCCCGGAGAGGGTTGGCCATCGGTCAGGCGCTTCGGGTCTGGCGTCTGGTCGGGAATACGGACCGCCACCAGATGCACTGCCGACCCTGATGACCCGCGACCGCCCGGCCTTGCCTCCAGCCGCTGTACCCGCCCTTCGATCCGCACCAAGCGCCCTTCCATGACGGCGGCGCGGTGCTTCTCGAACACGCTAGGCCAGAACATGATGCTGGCGGTGCCGGTCTCGTCTTCCAGGGTCAGGAACACCACACCGCCGGCGTTCTCGGGCCGCTGGTGCGCCAGCACCACGCCGATGACGCTGGCGCGCACGCCATCAACCGCCGTCTGGAGCGAGGCGCAGGTGCGGATGCCAAGGCCTGCATAGCGGGGCCGCAGCAGTTCCATGGGATGCGCCTTCAGCGACTGGCCCAGCGCGTGGGTCCACCACCGTCTCTTCCGCGAGCGCCATGTCCGGCAAGGACATGGTGGGCTCGGGCACCACCTCGCCCACATGCTCGAACAGCGGCAGCGGCTTGGCCTTGGGCACGGAGCGCACAGCCACATGGGCCTGCCGCCGGTCATGCCCCAGCGAGCGGAAGGCATCGGCGGCGGCCAGCTTCTCCAGCGCATCGACCGGCAGGCCGGAGCGGCGGCGCAGCTCCTCAACGGTGCGGAACAGCCCTTCGCGGCGAGCCTCCACCAACGCCTGTCCGGCGTTCTGGCTGAGCCCGTCGATCATCCGCAGGCCGAGGTCGCACCGCATAACGGCCCTCACCCGCCGCCTCCAGCGTGCAATCCCAATGGGAGCGGTTGATGTCCGGCTCGCGCACCTCGACGCCGTGCTCGCGCGCATCGCGCACGATCTGGGCCGGCGCATGGAAGCCAAGCGGTTGGGCGTTGAGCAGCGCGGCGCAGAATACATCCGGGTAATGGCGCTTCAGCCAGGCCGAGGCATAGGCCAGCAGCGCGAAGCTCGTCGCATGGCTTTCAGGAAAGCCATATTCGCCAAAGCCCTTGATCTGCTCAAAGCAGCGTTTGGCAAAGCCTGGGTCATAGCCGCGCGCTGTCATGCGCTGGGTCATCATCCCTTCGTAGGCCTGAAGGCCCCGGCGGCGGGAAGCGGCCATGGCCCGGCGAAGCCCGTCAGCCTCCGTCGGCGTGAACCGGGCCGCCACGATGGCGATATGCAAGGCCTGTTCCTGGAACAGGGGGACGCCGAGGGTCTTGGCAAGGATGGGTTCCAGCTCGCCCGCCGGGCCGTGCTCCGGCGCGGGCGCGGGGCAGGACACCGCCTCCAGCCCGTCGCGGCGGCGCGGGTAAGGCTGCACCATGTCGCCCTGCACCGGGCCGGGGCGCACGATCGCCATTTGAATGGCCAGGTCCCGGAAACTGCACGGCTTGAGGCGCGGCAGCATGGTCGCCTGCGCCCGGCTTTCCAGCTGGAAGACGCCAACCAGATCGCCGTTGCACAGCATGTCGTAGACCGCAGCCTCCTCCCTCGGGAGGGTGCCGAGCGTGAGCGCGCGGCCGTGATGCTTGCCCACCAGATCAAACGCCTTGTGAAGCGCGGTGAGCATCCCCAGCGCCAGCACGTCCACCTTGAGGAGGCCAAGGACGCTGATGTCGTCCTTGTCCCACTCGATGAAGGTGCGCTCCGCCATGGCCGCATTGCCGATGGGCACGGTCTCGTCCAGCGCCCCGCGCGTCAGCACGAAGCCGCCCACATGCTGCGCGAGGTGGCGTGGGAAGCCGATGAGCGCGTTGGCCAGATGCAGCGCCCGCATCAGCTTGGCGTCCAGAACCTGAATGCCGGCCGCGCGCAGGCGCTTCTCGTCGATCTCGCCACCCCGGTCACTGCCCTGCCCCGCGCCCCAGATGGCGCCCGCCAGCGTGGCGGTAACGTCCTCGCTCAGCCCCATGGCCTTGCCCACGTCCCGAATCGCCGAGCGCGGACGGTAGGAAATGACCGTCGCCGCCAAGCCCGCCCGGTGGCGGCCATAGCGGTTGTAGATGTACTGGATGACTTCCTCGCGCCGCTCGTGCTCGAGGTCGATGTCGATATCGGGCAGCTCCTGCCGCTCTTCGCTGAGGAAGGGCTCAAACAGCAGGTCCGATTCGGCCGGGTTGACCGCCGTGATGCCAAGGCAGAAGCACACCACCGAATTGGCAGCCGCGCCGCGTCCCTGGCACAGAATGTTCTGCCCCCGCGCGTAGGCGGCAATATCATGGACCGTCAGGAAATAAGGCGCGCAGTCCATGCGGGCGATGAGCGCCAGCTCGCGCTGCGCCGCCTCCCGCACCGCATCGGGCAGGCCGCCCGGATACCGCTGCGCCGCACCCTGCCATACCAGCGACTCCAAGTGCTGCTGCGCGGTCAGCCCGGCGGGCACCGCTTCCTCCGGATACTCATGGCGCAGTTCATCAAGGCTGAACCGACAGGCGCTGACGATCCTGAGGGTGTTGTCCAGCGCCGCCTCATGCCCCGCGAACAGCTCGGCCATCACTTCAGGCGGCTTCAGATGCCGCTCCTTGTGCGCGGCGAGCGCCGCACCCGCCGCGCTCAGCGTCGTCTTCTCGCGAATGCAGGCGAGCACGTCCTGAAGCGGGCGGCGGTCCGCGTCGTGATAGAGCACGTCGTTGGTGGCGACCAGCGGCAGGCCGAGCCCGTCGCCGATAGCCTGCAGGCGGCCGAGCCAGCGCCGGTCGTCCCCCCGGTAGAGGTGCTGGGCGGCAAGGTAAACTTGCGTGGCCGGGCGGAGCATTTGCTTCATCAGCAGCAATTGCTTGATGAAGTCGGCGATGGTGGAGCGGTCCCGCCGCTCGGGCGGAATGATGACGATGACCTGGCCCTCGCTGCGCGCCGCCACGTCGGCCAGCGTCAGGTGGCATTCCCCCTTGGGGGCGCGGCGCTTGCCCAGCGTCAGCAACTGCGACAGCCGGCCATAGGCGGCGCGGTCCGTCGGGTAGACCAGCAGCGAGGGCGCGTCCGCCAGATCGACCCGGCAGCCGATCACCAGCCGCACCCCACGCTTCTTCGCTTCCATATGAGCGCGCACGATGCCGGCCAGGGTGTTGCGGTCGGTGATGGCGAGCGCCTCAAGGCCCAGCGCTTGCGCGCGCTCCACCAGTTCCTCCGCATGGCTCGCGCCTCGCAGGAAGGAGAAGTTGGTCGTCACCTGAAGTTCGGCGTAGCGGCTCATAAGCACCTGCTGGGCAAGAGTGGGCTTGTTCTGCGCGCGTTTCTTTGTTCTCTATTTGTTCCACTTTATCACAAGCCTTTCCGCGAACAAAGCGCCATCCTGCGCCTCATCGCGCCCCAGCCTCCATCAAGCGACGGACGCGGCGAAGATCCCGTGGTTTTCAGGGAAATCCGGGGGATGCGGCCGCTGCCAATGCACCCCCTCTTAAAAGCCAAAGGCCGGCAAACAGGAACCATGCAGGGGGCAGGTTCTCGTGCCGGCAGGCTGGGCCGGGGACTGACCCGGCAGATGTTCTTTTAGCGGGTCAGCTCCCGGATGAGATCGGGAAGCAGGGCCGACCTGGCTTCATGATAGGTCTTGATAGACTGGCGCAGATCATCGAGCTGACGCGCCTGGAACTGCTGGAACATGGTTTGCAACTGGCTGACGGTATCTGGCAGCAGGCGGCATTCGCACACCCTGACATAGTACAGCCGGTCATTGATGTTGCCGACGGACCGGAAGATCTCGGAGTTGCGGGCTTGTTCCGCCACCAGGAGCGTGAACTCTCCCGTGGCGTTGGGGACCACCTCCTGGACCTGCGGATCGCCAGCCTGCCCCCCGTTGAGGGCCGATACCAATGCCGCGATGCGCGAGGAATCCGATGGCGTCGTCGATTTCTCCGCCTCGCTGAGCGCCAGGCCGAGATACCACTGGTTCATATCGTAAAGGTTGCGGATCTCCAGTTCAGATGGCTGGCGCGCGAAAAAGCCGAGGCCCGGCGCGCCATCAATCAGTCGTTCAACCACAAGCCGATTGAGGG
>NZ_JAKFIA010000001.1:2720000-2725887 GCF_022569295.1 Pedomonas mirosovicensis
ACTCGCGGTGCTGGTAGTTCGCGCCGAAGTGCAGCTGGTTGTCACCGATCTTGGGCGCATAGACGAGGCGGGTGCCGAACAGCCAGGAGTCGTCGCCCCGGTCGCCGGAAATGGCATGGTTGAAGAAGCCGGCATCAAACTTCAGGTCGCCCTGGGCATAGCCCACGGAGCCGCCCAGACGGCGGCCGGAGTAGAAGGCCTCGGTGATCTGAGCCCGCTCCATGAAGGTAATGAAGCGCGAGGAGGTCATCTGCTCCAGGCTGTGGTGGGTTTCCATGTTGCCGAGCTTGACGCTGAACGGCGAGTCCTTCGGCGCATACTCGATGAGTATGTCGCCATAGCCGACCTCTTCCGGATCAGCGAAATCGAACTCGGCCTTGTATTTGAAGTCACCCGGCATGGCGCCTTCAACGCCGATGCGGGCGCGGCGGAAGTAGCTGTCGATGCCCAGCTCCTTGCCGTCCACCAGGTTGTCCGGGTCGGTGACCATGCCGACGTCATACTGGATGCGGCCACGGACCTTGAAGGTGAAGCCACTGCCGGAGGACTGCGGCGCACCCTTCCAGCTGGTCTCGCCACCCTGCTCTTTCTTGGCGATCTGCGCTTTCAGCTCTTCCATCTGCGACTGCAGAGCCTGGAGCTGCTCTCGCAGCTGCTGGGTCTCGGATGGACCGGCTTCCTGCTGGGCCCATGCCGGCGCGGCGATAATGTTCGCCCCGACGAGCGCCGTCGCCAGCAGGACAGCGCGATACCTGTTCTTCGTGGTCATGAAATACCCTCACTGATTGGGTGCGTTGCAGGCCCGCATCTAAGGGCGTCGCGTGAATTTTCCGCGACAGAAACATGACAGTTTTGTTACGCAAGCACCCTGTCGAGGGCTGTGGCTTTAATACAACAGAAATAAAACGGTCATTTTAGCCCCCGCCGGACGGCGAGGCGGAGCATCAGCAAAGGCCGGCGGGTAGCGCGTTGTCATAAAAGGGTCAGCAAGCTGCCGCGCAACCCAAACGAAAACGGCACAACTGCGTTTCCGACAGCTGTGCCGTTTGGCTGATTTTCTGAAGGTAGGTTGCGCTTAGGCAGCGTTCTCGGCGGTATCGGCCGTCTCGACGCCCTCTTCGGGCTTGACCTTGCGAGGACGGCCACGGCGACGACGGCGGGGAGCCTCCTCGCCTTCGGCGGGAGCAGCGCCAGCCTCTTCCGCGCCGGCGGCCTCGGCAACCGGTTCCGCACGCGTCTCAGACGGAGCTTCCGGCGCAGCGGGCTCCAGGCCCAGGCTGTGCTGAACGCTCGGGCTGACATAGGCCGCCTGCGGCGCAGTCGTCTCGGTCACATCCTCATCGTAACCGCCCTCGTCGGTATCGCGGTCATCGCGATCCCGCGAGCGGGGCGCATCATCGTAGCGCGACCGGAACTCGGCCAGCACGCGATAGTAGTGATCGGCGTGCTGCATATAATATTCAGCGAGAATCCGGTCACCCGACGCCGTCGCGTCCCGCGCCAACGATTTGTATTTTTCCAGCAGTTGCTGAGCATTGCCGCGAATGCGCGCGTCGTTGCGGTTCCCCGCTTCCATCGGGCGACCGCCTGACTGTGCAGGGCGCCCACCGCCGCGTCCTCTACGGCGACCGCTTTGTCCGTTTCTCATTGACCCGTTCTCAAAAAAATTTTGCCCTTAGGGCAATCGCCCCATACGTCGGCGCACGTCGGGCGCCGTCATGCCCTGCAATCCGCGTTTTCGGAAATCAGGTGGCAGAGGAAACCATCAACCCTACCGACTTCGTGTCTAACCGTTTCCCGGCATCTTTCCAAGGAAATTCTCACCTCTCCAGCACTCGACGCAGCGGGGATGCCCGGCCAAGTCGTTGTGAACTCTGACAGACAAGCCGCAGGCCTCGGCGATGCGACCAACCGCCTCGGCCTGGGTGTAGCCGATCTCGAAAAGGCGTGGCCCCGGGGCGGAGGAGGTCGGGCAAGCTCGGGGATGATACGCCGGTAATCGTCGAGCCCGTCCGGCCCCGCAAACAGAGCCGTCACAGGCTCAAACGCTGCAACTTCAGGTGAGAGGGCCTCCCCTTCGCCGATGTAGGGCGGGTTGGCGAGGATGCAATCGAATGTCCCGACAAGCGCCCCGGCCCAGTCTCCCACGATGAAGGCGGCACGCTCCTGAAGCCCCAGCCGCGCCGCGTTGTCGGCCGCCACCATCGCTGCCGCCTCCGAGCGGTCAACGCCAACCCCAAAACTGCCGGGGAATTCATGCAGCACGGAAAGCAGCAGGCAGCCGGAGCCGGTGCCAAGATCAAGCACGCGGGCGGGCCGCTCCTGCGGAAAGGCGCTCAGCGCCGCCTCGACGAGCGTTTCGCTGTCCGGCCGGGGGATGAGCGTGGCAGGCGTCACCCGGAAGTCGAGCGACCAGAATTCGCGCATGCCGGTGATGTAGGCCACCGGCTCATGGGTTTCGCGGCGGGCCACCAGCGCCTCGAAGGCGCGGACCTCCGCATCGGTGATCTCGCGGCTGGTGTCGATCAGCATGACAAGGCGCGGCATGCCCAGCACATGGGCCAGCAGCACCTCGGCATCCAGCCGGGGATCAAGAAGCCCTGCGGCGGCGAGTTGCCCCGCCGCCCGGCGCATGGCCTCAGCCCGCGTCATCCAGCTGGGCCAGCTTCTCGGCCTGATCCTCGTTGATGAGCGCCTGAATCAGCTCCTCCAGCGCCTCGCCTTCCAGAACCAGATCGAGCTTGTGAAGAGTGAGATTGATGCGGTGGTCCGTCACCCGGCCTTGCGGGAAGTTGTAGGTGCGGATGCGCTCCGACCGGTCGCCCGAGCCGACCTGCGACTTGCGGGCATCGGCCCGCTCCCGCGCGGCTTTCTCGCGCTCGATCTCATACAGCCGGGCACGCAGGATCTTCAGCGCCTTGGCCTTGTTCTTGTGCTGGCTCTTCTCGTCCTGCTGGCTCACCACAAGCCCGGTGGGCAGGTGGGTAATCCGCACGGCGGGTCGGTGGTGTTGACCGACTGGCCGCCGGGACCGGAGGAGCGGAACACATCGATGCGAAGATCCTTTTCGTCGATCTGCACATCCACCTCTTCCGCCTCGGGCAGCACCGCGACGGTCGCGGCGGAGGTATGAATGCGCCCGCCCGATTCGGTGGCAGGCACGCGCTGGACGCGATGCACGCCGGATTCGAACTTCAGCTTGGCGAACACGCCCTGCCCGGTGATGGAGGCAACCACTTCCTTGTAGCCGCCCACGTCCGACGGCGAGGCGGAAATCATCTCCACCTTCCAGCCCTGGCTTTCGGCATAGCGGGTGTACATGCGGAACAAATCGCCCGCGAACAGTGCCGCCTCATCGCCGCCGGTGCCGGCGCGAATTTCAAGGATGGCGGATTTCTCGTCGGCCACGTCCTTGGGCAGCAGCATGATCTGCAGCGTGCGCTCGGCCTCGGGCAGTTGGGCCCTGAGGGCTTCCACCTCGTCGCGGGCCAGCGCCTTCATTTCGGCGTCCGCCCCGGCGTCGTTCAGCAGGCTTTCCGCTTCTTCCAGCTCGGTCGCCAGGCGAGCCAGCGCATTGGCCGCCTCGACCACCGGATTGAGCTCAGCATATTCCTTCGACAGCTTGACGAACCGGTCCGCCGAGGCAGACGGATCAGACATCTCGCGCGACAGCTCTGCATGGCGCAGGCGGATGCGATCGATCTTCGCTTGAGGGATGGAAGGCATGACTTAATCCCGATACGACTGCAACGCGACCTCGACCTCGGCCAGCGGCACGCCCGCTGCTCACCGGTGGTCAGATCCTTCAGCATAAGTTCGCCCCGCGCCAGCTCGTCCTCACCCAAGATGAGGGCAACCGGACTGTGCGCGTCGTTCGCCCGCGAAAGGCGCTTCTTCATGTTGCCCCGAAAGCCCTGCTCCACCCGGAAGCCAAGGCGGCGCAGGCGGGCGGTGAGCGCGGTGGCCTCCCCTTGCGCGGCCTCGCCCAGCGGAATGACGGCAATGGGGCCCTTGCCTTGCGCGGGCAGGTCGACAAGCAGCGCCAGCCGCTCGATGCCCCCAGCCCAGCCGATAGCCGGTGTCGCTGGGCCGCCCAGCTGCTCGATGAGGCCGTCATAGCGCCCGCCGCCGATGACGGTCCCTTGCGCGCCGAGGTGAGTGGTCGTGAACTCGAAGGTGGTATGGCAGTAGTAATCGAGCCCGCGCACCAGCCGGGGCTGAACGACATAAGGAATGCCGACAGCCTCCAAACCCTTGAGCACGGTTTCGAAATACTGACCCGCGTCAAGCGAGGAACTGGTCGAGCAGCGGCGCGTCAGCCACCAGCTTTTTGTCGCCCTCGTCCTTCGGATCAAGAATACGAAGCGGGTTCTTCTCCAGCCGGTTGCGGCTGTCCTCGCCCAGCGCGTCGCGGTGTCCCGAGAAATAGTTCACCAGCGCATCCCGCCACTTGGCGCGGCTCTCGCCGTCGCCCAGCGTGTTGATCTCCAGCTGTACCTTGCCGGCCAGCCCCAGCTCGTCCAGCAGGTGGGCGGCCAGGGTAAGCAGCTCGATATCCGCCTGCGGTTCGCCCGCCCCCAGAATCTCGGCGTCGATCTGGTGGAACTGGCGGTAACGCCCCTTCTGCGGGCGCTCATAACGGAACATCGGGCCATGGGCCGCCAGCTTCAGCGGGGCCAGTTGCTGCCAGCCGTTGGAGATGAAGGCGCGACACAGGCCCGCCGTGAACTCCGGGCGCAGGGTGAACGATTCGCCGCCCCGGTCCTCGAAGGTGTACATCTCCTTCGAGACCACGTCCGTCGCCTCGCCGATGCCACGGGCAAACAGTTCGGTGAATTCGAAAATCGGCGTATCGACCGGCTGGAACCCGTAAAGCCTGGCGAGACGATGGAAGGTTTCCACCACCTTGGCAAAACGCTGTGCATCTTCACCGAAAAGGTCATGCGTGCCACGCACGGAGCTGAAGCTTGGACATGCCGATCAATCTCCTTCGAGCGGCGCTTATAGAAACAAAAGCAGCCCGGTGGAAATGCCAAGTTAAAGGCCGGGCCGCCAGAAAGCCCCACGCATACGGGCAATAGCGCGAGACGAGACGGCCCGCCCCCGGAACAGCAATGCCTGCCCCGGCGTTGACCGACCAGGGTCCATCCTTCGTTCGGGAGAACGCCATGCTGCCGCCGACTACCCGTCGCGTCGTCGACAACTCGTCCGCCGTTGCCAACGCCCGCATTCGCGACCGCACCGAGCGTCGCCTGATGTACTACGCGCGCAACCCGGAGCTGATCGACGGGCGACTGCGCGAACTGGACCGGGAGTGGGACATCGAACGCATGGTGGAGACCAGCTCCTCCACCCTGTCCCTGGCAGGGTTCGTGCTGGCCGTTGCCCGCCGCGACCGTCGCTGGCTGCTGCTCCCGTTCGGCGTTTCCGCCTTCATGCTGCAACACGCCCTGCAAGGCTGGTGCCCGCCCATCCCGCTGCTGCGCCGCCTCGGCGTTCGTACCGCCAGCGAGATCGATGCCGAACGCTACGCCCTCAAGGCCCTGCGCGGCGACTTTGGACCCGGCGCCCGCCGCCCCGGCAGCTTTCGCCAGCTCGCCCGCCAGGCGCTGGAGGCGGCAAGCGCCAGCTGATGGGCAGAGGGCTTTCGTTTTCCGATTTGCAGGAGGGTCATGGCCCCTCCTGCACCTCCTGCTTTTATCAGGGCGTGCGCGGCATGAAGGACTCGGCCCGATAATGATCGAATAAAAAGGGCCGCACCCGTCATCACGGGCCTGGCTCTTTGAAACGACCGGGGGTGGCGGGGAACTAGTTCCCCCTGCCTATAACAACCCTACGCTGCGGAGGCGGCGCCCTCGGCGGCGGCCTTGGCGGCTTCGATTTCGGC
>NZ_JAKFIA010000002.1:300000-402500 GCF_022569295.1 Pedomonas mirosovicensis
GAGCCAGCGGAACGGATTGTCCGCCATCGTCTCGTTGTAACCAGTGTAGTAGGCACCCGGATTGATTGTCTGGATCTTGATGCCATAGGGCGTCAGCTCCTGCTGCAGCGCCTCGGCAATCGATTCCAGCGCATGTTTGGTGGAGACATAGGTGCCCCAGTTGGCCGGGGTGAACAGGCCGCCCATCGAGGAGGTGAAGACCACCTTCTTGCCTTGGGTCCTGCCCTCCCGCACCCACTTCTGGACGACGGCCTGGGTGAGGACGAGCGGCAGAAAAACATTCACTTCGAAGTTGCGGCGCACGAGGTCGACGGGGATCTCCCACACCGGACCGGCCTCGCCCATGCCGGCATTGTTCCACAGCACGTCATAGTCCCAGAGGACCGCCTGCTTGATGTCATAGGGGTCGTCGAGATCGAGCCGCTCGACGCGGATGCGGTCGGCAAGGCCCAGCGCCTCGACTTCGTGACGCAGCGGCGTCACCTGCGATGAAACATGGACGGTGGCGATGATATCGTGGCCGTTCCTGGCCATGCCAATGGCGGCGCCCTTGCCGAACCCCGAGCCGGCGCCAGTGATGAGAATGGCTTTTTTCTTCATTGTTACTCTCCGTATCCAGAAAGGCAGGATTGCAGTCGACAAGAAGAAGGTTAGGAGAAAAGGCTAGGCGTCGCCGTCGATCAGTTGCGGCGATTGTCTTGAGATTGCGGCGACGAACCAAGACGGGTGATTTTATCTGTAGGCATGCCTCGGGGGAGACAATCGGCGCGGCCAAGCAGCGTGAGGCTATCCATCGGCAAGTTGCACGGCGGAGGACTGCGGTTGCTCGTTCGGAAGCAAGGCGTGGCTCACTTCAGGCAGGATGCGCGGCAAAGGGATTACTACGGGTGCGGCGCTTCCAACATATGCTCGATCCGGATCGGCAGGCCGCGCACACGCACGCCGGTTGCGTGGAAGACGGCATTGGCGATTGCCGGTGCCATCCCGACCAGCGCGATCTCGCCGATTCCCTTCACGCCCAGCGGATTGACGTGGGGGTCTTCCTCCTCGACGAAATGCGCCTCCACCTGGCCGACATCGAGGTTCACCGGCACGAGATAATCGGCCATGTGTGCATTGACCGGTCGGCCGTCGCGCGGATCGAGCACGGTCTGTTCCATCAGCGCCATGCCGATGCCGCCGATCATCCCGCCGATGCACTGGCTCTTCGCCAGTCGCGGGTTGACGATCCGTCCCGCACTATAGACGCCGACCGCGCGGCGCACGCGAATGATGCCGAGGTCAGGGTCGACCGCCACCTCGACGAACACCGCGCCGAAGGCGTGCATCGAATAGCGTTCCGCCACCTCGGCGCTGCGCCGCGAAGCCGCGCGCCCTTCGACCGGCCGGCCGAGGCTCGCAGCGATCTCGCCTGGGCTCTGTCCGGCGGTGGGGTCGCCGCGGCGGTGAAGCCGCCCGTCCTGCCACTCGAGCTGGTCCGGCGCTGCGCCGAACAGCGGCGAGCGCTGGTCCTCCACTGCTTGCACAACAGCCGCATCGAGTGCGGCAAGGCAGGCTTGGCGCACGGCCGATCCGACCGACGCCATGGTCCAGGAGCCGCCGTGCGACGGCGTCTGGGGGAAGCTGGAGCGGCCAAGGCTGAAACGCACCTGATCGACGGGCACGCCCAGCGTCTCGGCGGCAACCTGTGTCATCGAGGTATAGGTGCCCGGCCCCATGTCACTCGCCGCTGCTTCGATCTCGACCAGCCCATCGGGCCGCAGCCGGGCCAGCGCGTTCGCCGGTGCATGGCCGGCAGGATAGCTTGCCGCGGCTATGCCCATGCCGATCAGCAGCCGCCCGTCGCGCATCGATCGCGGCTCGGGCCGACGCGCGCTCCAGCCGAAGCGCTCGGCGCCCAGCGCATAGCATTGCATCAGCGACCGGCTGGAGAACGGTTTGTCCTCGCCTTCGTCGATCTTCGGCTCGTTCCGTCGGCGAAGCTCGATCGGATCGAGCCCGAGCCTGTATGACAGCTCGTCCATCGCGCATTCGAGCGCATGGATGCCGCTCGCCTCGCCGGGGCCGCGCATATAGGTGGGCGTGCCCGTGTCGAGTGGTGCCAGCCGGTGCCGCGTGCGGACGTTGGCGCAGCTATACATGAAGGTGGACGCAGCGGTGAGCGCTTCAAGGAATTGCTCGTAGCGGCTCGTCTCGCCGATGCCTTCGTGAATAAGCGCAGTGAGCCGCCCGTCGCGCGTGGCGCCGAGCGCGATGCACTGCGAGGTGCGCGGCCGATGGCCGGTGGTGAAGAACATCTGCTTGCGGCTGAGCACCAGCTTCACCGGCCGCCTGGTCATGCGCGCGGCGAGCGCGGCAACGGTCACATGCGGCCAGGCGCGCAGGGCACTGCCGAAGGCGCCGCCGATGAAGGGGCAGATCACTTCCACCTGATCGGCTTCGAGCCCGAAGATCGCGGCGATCTCGGCTGCCTCGTTCACGACGAACTGGCTCTTGCTCCACAATATCAGCCGGCCGTCCTGCCACTCGGCGACGGTGGCGTGCGGCTCCATCGGATTGTGGTTCTCGCGCGCCATCTCGTAGCGGACGTCGAGGCTCACCTCCGCGCGCTCCAGCGCCGCATCGGCGTCACCGCGCGCAGTGTCCGCCCGCACGCGCGAGCCCGGCCGGGTTGCAGCCTCGGGCAGCAGCGGCTCGGCGGCAGGCGCGTGGATGTCAGTGAGCGGCAGCTCGGCGGCATAGCGGATGTGCAGCGCCGCCGCGGCGCGCTCAGCCTGATCGAGCGTCTCCGCGACCACCACCGCAACAGGCTGGCCATAGAAGCGCACGAGATCATCCTGGAAGACGTGAAGCCGCTCACCCACGGCAGGATCGATCCCGGCCTTGTGCGGGCGATAGGCAAGGCGCGGGGCATTCAGATGGCTGATGACTGCGATCACGCCTGGCATCGCGCGGACGGCGCCCTGGTCGATCCCAGTGATGCGGCCGAGGCCCGCCGTCGCCGGCACAAGCACGCCATAAGCCTGGCCAGGCCTGTTGAAGTCTGCGGCATAGCGCGCCGCGCCCGTTACCTTGGCGCGTCCGTCGATGCGCGCGAGCGGCTGGCCGATCACTTGCGCCGTCATGCCCTGCCTCCTGCCATCTCCAGTGCCTGCACGATCGTGCGCGGCAGCAGCTCGACCTTGTAGGCATTGTGCGCGCGCGAAACGGCGCCCTCGGCGGCGAGCCGTGCCGCCGCTTCAAAGGATGCGCGGTCCGCACGCTTTCCGGCGAGCGCCGCCTCGACCGCGCGCAGCCGCCACGGCCGCGTGCCGACGCCGCCCACCGCGATCCGCGCCTCGCGCACGACCCCGCCGGCAAGATCGAGCGCCGCCGCTGCGGAGACGACGGCGAACTCGTAGGAAGCCCGGTCGCGCACCTTGAGGTAGCGCGCCTGCCGGGCATAGGCGCCGCCCGGCACCCGAACCTCCACGATGAGTTCACCGGGACGCAGATTATGCTCCAGATGCGGCGTTGCGCCCGGCAGCCGGTAGAGATCCTCGACCGGAAAGCTCCGCTCGCCCTCGGGGCCCAACACCCGCATCGTTGCGCCGAGTGCCACCAGCGCCACGGCGAGGTCCGACGGATGGGTGGCGATGCAGTGCTCGCTGGTGCCCAGAATCGCATGAACATGGTTGATGCCATGGAGCGCCGCGCAGCCTGTACCGGGCTCCCGCTTGTTGCACGCTGCGTCGCGCATCCGGAAATAGGGGCAGCGCACCCGCTGGAGCAGGTTGCCGCCGATCGAGGCCATGTTCCGCAGCTGCGGCGAGGCTCCCTCGACAAGCGTCTCGGAGATCAGCGGCTGAAGGCGGCGCGTCTCGGGATGGGCGGCGACGTCCGACATGCGGGCAAGCGCGCCGATCACCAGCGTGTCGCCGTCCGCGGCGATGCCGGCAAGCGGCAGCGCATTGATGTCGACCAGCCGCTCAGGCCTCTCGACCTCCTCGCGCATCAGGTCGATCAGCGTGGTGCCGCCGGCAATATAGCGCGCACCGCCGGCAGCAGCCTTGATCGCATCCTGCAGCGTCGCGGCTTTTTCCAGCGTGAAGGGGATCATCCGCGCACCCTCCTTGCCGTCTCGTCGATCGCGGCGACAATCCCAGGATAGGCGGCGCAGCGGCAGATGTTGCCGCTCATCCAGGCACGAATCTCGTGCGCCGATCCGGCATGGCCCTCGGCGATACAGGCGACGCCCGACATGATCTGCCCCGGCGTGCAGAAGCCGCACTGGAGCGCGTCGTGCTCAATGAACGCGGCCTGGAGCGGATGCAGCTCACCCTGGCCGGCCAGCCCCTCGATCGTGGTGATCTCCGCCCCGTCGTGCATCGCCGCGAGCGTGAGGCAGGAGACGACGCGACGCCCGCCAATGAGGATCGTGCAGGCGCCGCACGCGCCCTGGTTGCACCCCTTCTTGGTGCCGGTGAGATTGAGCCGCTCGCGCAGCACATCGAGCAGCGACTGGCGCGGATCGACCTCCAGCTGATGCGCCTCGCCGTTAATTCGGAGCGTCACCCGCATTGCTGCGCCCTTTCCCCCTCGGCCATCGCAGGCTGCGCTGTTGCCGGAAGCGCTGCGAGCGAGGTGGCGCCGGCCAGACTGAGCACGCCGCGTCGCGACAACCGGAAATCGTCACTCTCCCGCTCGGGGCCGTATTCCTGCCCAACCGTCTCGACCATCGTTCCCTCCTGAGCGGCGTCTCCCTCAGGCCGCGCTCGGTTCTGCCTGGGCGAAGTCCGTCGAGACCGAGACCGTGCGCCACTCGGCGATGATCGCCGCATCCGAGGCATGCTTGGCCTCGATCGCCGCGACCGTATCGCTGCCAAGCGGCAGCCGCACCGGCGGGTTGGGAACATCGGCGAAGGCGACGAGCACCTCGGCGAGCTTGTCGGGATCACCGGGCTGGCCGTGGTTGAGGCTGGCGGCACGCTCGCGCACCGCGCCTGCCGTGGCGTTATAGTCATCGATCCGGACCGGGCTCGCGACAAGCGAGCTCGCGTCGAGGAAATCCGTGCGGAAATAGCCCGGCTCGACCGCGGTGACATGGATGCCGAGGGGCTCAAGTTCGGCGTGCAGCGCCTCGGAGAGCCCTTCGACCGCGAACTTGGTCGACGCATAGACGCCAAAGCCAGGCCCCGCACGATAACCGCCGATCGACGAGATATTGAGGATCCGGCCTGCCCGCTGCGCCCGCATGTGCGGAAGCACCGCGCGGGTAACCGCCAAGAGGCCGAAGACGTTGGTACGATAGACGCGCTCGACCTCCTCGGCCGTCGCTTCCTCCACAGCGCCGAGCAGACCAAAGCCGGCATTGTTGAGGAGCACATCAATAGTGCCGAAGCGCGCGACGGCGGCGGCTGCGGCCCGACGGGCCTGCGCCTCGTCGGTCACGTCCAGCGCGAGCGCGAGCAGATTGGGATGGGCGCCGATCGCCTCGCGGACCGCGTCTTCGCGGCGAGCCGTCGCGACGACATTATCGCCCTGCGCCAGCGCCAGACGCGCGATCCTGAGCCCGAAGCCACGGGACGCGCCGGTGATGAACCAGGTCTTCATGGTGGCGTCTCCTTCCGTCGAGGTGCCCGGAAAGCATATGACGCCCGTGGCCTGGCCGCTGTCGCAGGATTTCGGCAACTATCGCGATATTGCGGCGGATGCGCGACCCGGTGCGCTTTCCCACGGCTTCGCCCTGCAATTTTCCTTGTATTTGCGCGAGATTGCCCACCTCAGGGTCACCTTCGCCCAAGGTATGGTCAGCCCAACACCGGGCCGCATGTTGCAGGGACAATTAGGCCGGGTTCCCCCATTTTTAATGTCAGGCACCGGCGTACCCGTTGCGGACGTTTAGGCGCAGCCTGCATGATCGCAGTAGCAGACGTCGCTCCTAGGCATCACATCATCGGGGGCGACTTGATGAAGTCGAGAAAGGCGCGCAGCGGCGGCGGGACGAGGCGGCGGCCGGAGTAGTAGAGGAACGGCCCGGAGAAGGGCTGCCACCAGTCCTGTAGCACAGGCTCAAGCGCGCCGCTCTCAAGATGCGGGCGCAGCCAGTCTTCGAACAGCTGGATGACCCCAACGCCCGCGACAGCCATGTCGACGGCAAGATCGGTGGCGGCGCCGACGCTGACCACCAGCGGGCCCTTCGGCTCGACACGCACCACCTCGCCCGCGCGCTCGAATTCCCAGGGGCTGGTCATCACGCCGCTGGCGAAGCGGCCGAGCAGGCAGGCGTGCTCCAGCAAGTCCCGCGGGTGGCCAGGGCGGCCATGCCGGTCGAGATAGGCCGGTGCCGCGGCAGTGGCGAACCGCTGGAGACGAGGCCCGATCGGCACTGCGATCATGTCCTGCTCCAGGCGCTCCTCGTAGCGAATGCCGGCGTCGCAGCCCGACGCCAGCACATCGACGAAGCTGTCATCCGCCATGATTTCCATCCGAATGTCGGGATAGGCGGCCAGAAAACCTGGCAGAATGGCCGGCAACACAAGGCGGGCGGCACTGACCGGCACATTGAGGCGCAGCGTGCCAGCCGGCTTGTCGCGAAAGCCGTTCACAACATCAAGCGCCGCCTCCACCTCGCCGAGCGCAGGGGTAAGGCGGTCGATCAGGCGCGCGCCTGCCTCCGTCGGAGTGACGCTGCGGGTGGTGCGATGGAGCAGGCGAACACCCAGCCGGCTCTCGAGGCGGCGGACCGCCTCGCTGAGCGTCGAAGCGCTAACGCCGGAGATGCGGGCCGCATCGCGAAAGCCCCGTGCCCGCGCCACGGCAAGGAAGACGTTCAGGTCGCCGAGATCTGCTTTCATTGTCCGCTTTTCCGTACAGCCCGTACAGATCATGCCGGATTATCGACCTAGTCGGCAATGCCTAGTTTGAGGCCATTGAAGGAGGCACAGACATGCAAATGATCGAACAAGCCGGCACTTTCAAACTGGGAGACCGCACCGTAAAGCGGCTGGGCTACGGCGCGATGCAACTCGCCGGCCCCCATGTTTTTGGCCCCCGCGCGATAGGGAAGCGGCACTCGCCGTGCTGCGCGAAGCGGTGGCGAGCGGCATCAACCACATCGACACCAGCGACTACTATGGGCCGCATATCACCAACCAGCTCATCCGCGCGGCGCTGTCCCCCTACCCTCATGATCTGGTGCTGGTCACCAAGGTCGGCGCGCGCCGGGGAGAGGATGGATCCTGGCTTCCCGCTTTCAGCGCGGACGACATCGCCCGGGCGGTGGAGGATAATCTGCGTAACCTCGGCCTGGAGACGCTCGACGTCGTCAACCTGCGGGCCATGTTTGACCCCTATGGTCCGGCGGAAGGGTCGATCGCCGCGCCGCTCAAAGCGCTCGCTGATCTTCAGCGGCAAGGGCTGGTGCGCCATATCGGCCTCAGCAATGTGACGGCAGCGCAGGTGGCGGAGGGCCGCAGCATCGCTGAGATTGTCTGCGTGCAGAACCACTACAATCTCGCCCATCGCGACGATGATGCGCTTATTGATGCCTTGGCGGCAGATGGAATTGCCTATGTGCCGTTCTTTCCCTTAGGTGGCTTCAGCCCCTTGCAGTCGGCAACGCTGTCCGAGGTTGCCCAGCGCCTGCAGGCAACGCCCATGCAGGTGGCGCTGGCTTGGCTGCTGCAGCGGGCCCCCAATATCCTGCTGATTCCCGGCACCTCGTCGCCCGCCCATCTGCGCGAGAACATCGCCGCCGCGTCACTGGCTCTGCCGGACGAGGCGATCGTGCGACTTGACGGCATCGCAATGGCTAAGGCCGCCGAGTAGCGAGCCCCTCAAGGAGACCCGACATGCCTTTTGCCAATATCAAAGTGCCCGAAGCCGCGCTCAACCGCAGCCAGAAGGAAGAGATCATCCACCGCATAACCGACATGTTCGTCGACTACTTCACCGAGGCGGCGCGTCCGCACACGATGGTCCTGATCGAAGAGGTCAAGGACGGCGGCTATGGCCGTGCCGACGAGGTGTTCCGTATCCCCGATGCCTATCGAGCAAAGGACTAACGCTAGGTTGCGATGTCTGCGGCGAAGCGAGGGCGAGCGGCTTGCCTCCGTCACAAGGCCCCTCAATCCCTCGCTTCTGCCGTGGGCGTAAACATCCTTGGCAGGTTCGCGCCCGTGCTGGACATTCGTGGTTGGTTTGACCAATGCTGCGGCCGGATGTTTGTTGCGCTGGCCTCGAACCAACCGCTTCATCAATCCGGCGGTCATTCCTTGAAGATGTGCCCGCCCGCATCTTCCAGCCCCTTCATCGTGAGCAGGTAAGGCATTGGGCCATAGCTCACCCGCGCAACGCCTGCCTTGGCGAAGGCGTCCGGCCCCGGCGAATTCGCGCCCAGCATGACATTGACGGGAAGGGGGCTTACCGCGGCCAGCTGCGCGATGCGTTCGATAGTCACGAGGCCCGGAACAAAGAGGCCATCCGCGCCGGCCTCCGCATAGGCATGGGCGCGCTCAATCACCGATTGCAGGAGCGAAACGTCGGAATCGCTTGCGCCTTTCTGGAAGAAGACGTCGGTGCGCGCGTTGATGAAATAGGGAATGCCGGTTGCGTCAGCAGCCTGCCGCGCGCGCCGTATGCGGGCGGCCTGCTCGGAAATCTCGCGCAGCGTTCCGTCATGCGGGAAGCTGTCTTCGATGTTGCAGCCGACCGCGCCTGCCTCGATCGTCCGCTCGATTGTCTGCGCCGGATCATCATAACCGCTTTCGATATCGATGCTGACCGGGAGGTCGGCCGCGACGACGATGCGCTGCAAATTGGCAATCACAAGGTCCAGGGCAAGCTTTTCCCCGTCCGCCAGGCCGTGCGCGGCCGCCACCGCCCAGCTGCTGGTCGCAAGTGCGGCGGGCTTGGTAGAGGCAACGGCGCGCGCGCTTCCAGCATCCCAGATATTGAAGAGGACAAGCGGCTTTCCGGCGACGTGGAGCGCCCTGAACTGTTCTGCCTTGGTCTTCTGATCAGTCATTTTCAGCCTCGTTAAACGAAAAATGGGTTTTGAATCCCGAATAGCGGGCGGCGATCGCGTCCAGAAAATCATGCGGCTCGAAAAGCTCGCTCAACGCGAATGCGCCACTGCCTGACGCTTGTGCATGTCCCCGGAGGATGCGTTCCGCCGCCTCGACGACGATCGGCGCAGTGATGGCGTAGATATCCTGCCCCACGGCAAAGGCGCGGCGCTGCCTGCCATCGTTCTCCGCAACGACATCGACCACGAACGTTTGCGAAGAGCGGCCAAGCGCATCGGCCGCAATCGGCCCAGGTGTCCGGGGATCTCTTACCTCGGTCAGCGGCAGCAGGTTCATGACGCTGCTGGCATTGCCAATACGCCGATCACGAGCGATGGTGATGACTTCGCTGAACGGCATGGAAGTGACATCCTGCCGACCAAAAGGTGCCGGAAAATCCCATTTGACAGGGAGAGCCGACGGCTGGAGCGTTACAAGCGCGCCATCTGACAATTGCACCCGGGGCACGGTATTGCGCTGGCCTGTGATGCGGGTTCCTTGCGTTGGTTGCCAGCTGTCGAGCGCAATGGCGATCCGCACATGGTCGGCCTTGTGCCAGCCCTGCATCGCTGCACGGGCAAGGAGACTGGCAAGTCCCCCGTAGAAGCTTGCAGCCGGGACGATCTTGATACCCGCCGACCGCGCCGCCGCGTTAAAATTCGCAAAGGTGTCGCGCGCGGCCTGCTGCTCTGCCGTGACATCCAGATAATGTACGCCCCCTCGCAGGGCGGCCTCGATGACCGGCTGCGCTGTATCGAGGAATGGCCCGGCGCAATTAATCACCACCGATGCCCCGGCCAGCGCCCGGTCCAACGCCGCCGGATCGTCAAGCGATGCAATGCGCGTCTCGGTGGCCTCCACCTGTTCGAGTTTTTCGGCACTGCGGCCGATCGCAACCACGGGCAGGTTGCGGCGCCGCAGCTCCGCCACGACAAAGCGCCCAGTATGCCCCGACGCACCGTAAACGGCTATCGCTGCAAGCCCCTTCGCGTGATCCCCGCGCGGGGCCAATATGTCGTCTGTCTGGCTGGTCATGCTGAACTCCTTCTGCATGAACACCGGATAGACGCAACCAATGATTGCGGATATAGCAAAGGATAGACAACACTTGTGCAGTATCAGCAATAATGAAGCTAGCCAATCTTGAGCTGTTCGAAGAGGTCTATCGCCGAGGTAGCTTCAGTGCCGTCGCCCGAGCGCGCAACGTTGCGCCATCCGTCATCTCGCGCGCGATTGCGGCGCTGGAGGCGGAGCTCGGCACGCTCTTGTTCTACCGGACGACGCGCAAGATTGCCCCAACCGAGGCGGCAACTGTGCTCGCCCAGGAGATCGAACAGCATCTGGATGCGCTTCGCTCGCTGCACACCATAGTTGCTGATACGGCGGGCGGCCCGAGCGGCATTCTTCGGATATCCGCATCGCATTCATTCGGCATTCGTCATCTGAGCCGCATCATCCCCGCCTTCTGTGCAGAATACCCGAAGGTTAAGGTCCAGCTGTCGCTTACCGACAGGATCGTGGACATTGTCGGGGAGCGGTTTGACCTCGCACTTCGGCATGGGCCGTTGGCGGATTCCGCGCTGATCGCGCGCCCGATCTTGCGGACCCGCTATTATGCCTGCGCGAGCCCGGCTTATCTTGCAGCCACCGGCTCCCCTTCAGACCCATCCGAGCTCAGCGATCGAGACTGTTTGACATTTCCGCTGCCGGGCTTCTCGGACGTCTGGCGGTTCAGAAATGCCGACGGCCAGGAGACCGAGGTGCCCATTCGCAGCGCCATGTCAGCGAACAGCGGCCTGGTTCTCAGGGATTGCGCGTTGCAAGGCCTCGGGGTCGTCCTCCTCAGCGATTGGCTCATCGGGGAAGACCTCGCCGACGGCCGACTGATCGACCTGTTTCCCGATCATCATGTAACGCCGAGCAATTTTCAGACCGTTATTTCGGCCGTTTATCCCAACCGGAAGTACACGCCCCAAAAGGTGAAGGCATTTGTCACCTTCCTCCAACAGCATTTCAACGCCGCAGGCGCTGGCGATGCATTGCTCCATGTCAGCACCGGGCGATGAGCAGGCCTGAGTGAGGCCGTGATCGGCAGTAAGAGACGCTTAGCCCTTTTCGGCCGATAAGGTGTACGCCACGATCGCATTGGCATGGCCGTGGCCCATTCCATGCTCGTTCTTCAACATGGCCACGAGTTCCATGTGCTTCGCCGGCAGATGCTTGCGAACAAGATCCTGCCATTCGGCGATCGGTCGTCCATATTTTTTCTCAATGGATGGAAAGTAAGAAGCCGGACCCTTGATCGGTTCGTTAGCCACGGTGGTTCATGCTCCAAATTGCGTAGTCCGGCAGCATGCTCGCATTCAGATGCCGAGAACGCAAGGGCAGCTCGCCGGAGCGTCGGCGCCGCCAGCAGGCCAAGCCCGAACAGCCGCATCTTACGCGGAATGCCGGAGCACAGGAGAGAGACAATACCCGCCAGGGCGGCACGATCCGAAAACCCTCGGACGGCCGCCCTTCGGCATGGGTGGTTCAGACGGCAGCAGCGGCGCGATCACCGCCCACGGCGCATCAGGAACCAGAGGATTGCTCATGCAGACAAAAACACAGAGATGCCGTTTTGTTAGGTCGCCTTGGCTGGCCGAGCCAAATGCTATGAGCGAGGCAACTCAAGCGGCCGCGATCATCCGGCGAACATAAGTGCTTCGCGTCAGCCAGTAATCGAGGCTCACATAGCGACCGCCGCCCGAGAAAAACAGAACGGCCAGCATGATCAGGTAAGTCGCCGTGAATTCGATGCCGTTGTTGAGGATCACGGGATCACCAAGTTCGGTGATATAATTGAATCGTCCCGGAAAATTCTGCCACAGCCATTCCATGAAGGCCTGCATCCGGAGAGTAGACTCGGCCGTTTTGCCGGCGATCGCAGCCCAGCCATGAGACCAGTGGACCGTTAGCCCTGCCACGGTCATGGTGACCATCAGCGGGAGCGACATGAGGCGCGTGAAAAGGCCTAGCGCCAGGCAGACGCATCCTGCGGTTTCGGCGGCGGTCGCAAGGCTTGCCATGAGAAGCGGGAAAGGCATCCCGAGTCCTCCCTGTGAGGCGGGTGCGGCGAACCACGAGACAAGCCCGGAGAAGCCCGTGATCTTCGCATGAGCGCCTTCGTACAGAGTTGGCAAAAGATAAAGGCGGATGGCGAGCGGAGGCAGGAAATCCAACGCTTGCGCCTTTTCCAGGGCTGCCGTGATGAGCGGTAATGGCCTCATGATGTTTTCTCCATTTGGCAAGGAACCACGGTAATCATTTCATCGGCGAGTGCGCGGGCCAGCCAAGCTTGAGCCGAAAACGGATCGGGGCCGTTCGCGAGTGGCATGGCCTGCCGAATGGCTTCGAGATTGCGACAGTCTTCGTGGGTGAGCCGGCGGATCTCCACGGAGTGATCGGCCTTCCGGTAAATGGCGCAAGGCAGTCCCGCGAAATAGGCAGCGGCAACATCGCCGAGGGTCGATCCGAGATCCTCAGGGTCGAACGGGAGCAGCACGAAACGCAGCGTCGGGTTCAGCGAGAGCGGTAGGCCCGTGCCACTTCGGCTGCGAGCGCGAGGGACCACGCAGGGGTCGATCTCTACAGAGAGCAGGCACCACTCGTATTCCAGCACGGCAAGAAGCGAAGCGTCCAACTGCAGCCGGGCTTGCGCGAAGGCGACGAATTCGGTGGCAATGTGATGAAATTGTGGCCGCGCGGCCCGGTGGTGCACAACGAAGGCATCGACGGCATCCGCAAGGGGCCCGTTTCCGTATCGTGCGACAAAGGTGGGAAAGCTGTGCTGGAGCACGTCCGCGACGTTCTCGCGCAGAAGCGATCCGTACACGGGCTTGCGCCCTGAGCGCGCTCGTTTGCACAGGGCTGCCAGTTCCGCTTCCATCGCGGTGGGCGGAGCAGCGCATTCAGCAGGCATGAGAGGGCTTCCTTGCGAGCGGCGCGCTGACGGCGCGCAATTCCTTAAGGAGCGCGTCGAGGGCAGGCACGAAATTGTCGCGCTCCAGCAGCAGCGGACGGTCTCCATGGAGCCGCCGTACCTCGCGGCCAAGATCTGCAACTTCATCGGCTACAGGCGTGCCATGGGTGTCGAGCAGCGTACCGTCGGCCAGTTCTAGGTGCCCGGCTATGTGGTGATAGGCAATGGCCTCAGCCGGCAGCGCGCGGATAAATGCTTGCACATCCTGCCCATGATTGCGGGCGTTGACCCAGGCGTTGTTGATGTCGAGCAGCAGCCCGCAGCTTGAGTGCCGGACAAGCTCGGCGAGGAACTCGCCCTCGGGCATCTCGCCTCCGTACTCGTGGTAGCGGGAGATATTCTCCAGCACGAGCCGCCGCCCGGTCATGTCCTGCACCATCGCGATGCGGTCTGACAGGTAGGCGATGTTTTCCAGGCGACGCGGTATCGGCAGCAAATCATAGAGCTGGCCTTGTGCATCGCGCGAGGTGCTCAGGTGGTCGCTGTAGATCGCGATGGCGTAATCGTCGAGGAAGGCGCGCACTTCGCGCAGGAAGCGCACGTCGAGCGGCTCGGTGGCGCCGATCGACAGGCTGAGGCCATGTGCTACGAGCGGATACTTCCCGGCAATGCAGTCGAGCTGTTCACGCCGACGGCCACCAATGCCCATCCAGTTTTCAGGCGCGAGTTCAAGGAAGTCGAGGCCGGGAACCGGCGCTCTTTCACAGAGCGCCGGGACCAGCTCGGGTCGCAGGCCAAGACCGCGCGCCGTGGGGCTCAGCTGCCGCATACACCCTCCGCAAGCCGGTCCTTCCGGCTCTGCACGACGTTGTAGCCCTTGCCGCTCGGCCCGCACTTGCCATCGCGGGCGCGCACCAGCTTGCCGTTGGGATCGTGCGTGATCTTCGCCTGGCTGTAGATCTTCTCCGTACCGCACTTGCCGCTGGCGCACTTGCCGCCGCCCTTGGCGGGCTGGCTCGCGGCGGGGAGCGGAGCGGCGGCAGTGGCCGTGGCGGCGTAGGCCGGCAAGCCGAGCAGCGAAGCGGCGGCAATGCCCAGGACGAGTTCATGCTTCATGTCGTTGTCTCCTTGGTGGGATGTTCAGAGAGGGAAGCAGGAGAGATCGCGGCCAGCGACGACGCGGCCCTTGAAGAAGCTGCGGATGATCTGGACGTTGTGATCCTTGTCGCGCAGCGCGCGACCCATGAAGTGATCGAGCACGAGGACCTTGGGATTCACGGCGGCGGCGATTTTGCCGACAACGGTGGGGGTTGCGTGCAAGAAGCGGGACTGCTCATCGGCGTTGTCATCAATGGCAGCGGGCATCATCAGGATGTCCGCTCCGCGTGCGAAGTCGATGAACTCCTTGCGACTGCCATTCTGGTCGGCAGAGAGCACGATCACGCCCTTGGGCGTCTCGATGCGAAAGGCGAGCGCGGGCACATCCCCATGGGGAATGCCCAGCGCATAAACGGTCACGCCATCCCCCTGCCAGACCTTGCTACGCATGGCCTTTGCCACCGCCACGTCCGTCGGATGGACGGCAAGATGCAGGCCGTCCGAGGCATTCGACAGTCCTGAAAGATAGGAGAAGGCACCGCGCCCTTCCGAAAATTCACGCGAGAAGAAGGCGGTCATGCTGGGGAAGTTGGCATTGCCGGTAGGGCCTACGAGCGCGACCTTGTGGCTGCGGCTCAGGAAATAGCCGCCCTTCAGGATCGCGGGCAGATCAGCGACATGATCCGTGTGGAAATGCGAGACGCCGATGAAATCGACATCCTCCAGCCGGGCGCCCGCCTCGCCGAAGCGAAGGTAAGTGCCGCCGCCGGCATCGATCAAAAGCCGCGCCTTGCCGTTGATCCAGATTACCGCACCCGAGGAAGCACGCGCGTCATCCGAAATCGGGCCGCCCGAGCCAAGCAGTTGAAGCGCAATGCCGCTGCCACAGACGGGCTGCGCCAGAGCCGGCGGGCTGGAGAGTACCGCTCCAGCCAGGAGAAGCAGGGATTTGGAAAGAGTTTTCATGGGGAATTCCTTCAGGCGATGTGAAGAGCGAGGATAAGGGTCAGGCTGATCGCGCCCAGCACCAGCAGCGAGAGGACCACCGCAGCGGTGACGCGACCGCCAGCAGAGGCGACAGTGTGCACATCAACGCCGAGCCCGAGGGCTGCCATCGACACCACGGTCAGAAAGGTTGCGATGGCCCCGGCCGGAGCGATCACCGCGTCGGGCACGAGGCCGAGCGAGCGCAGCGCTGCGAGGGCGAGGAACCCGAGGATGAACCACGGCACGAGATGATGGAGAGCCGGGCGTCCGGCGGCAGGCCGCTCACCGGCGGTCACGTGGGGCGCGGGTTCGTCCGTCTCCTCGCGCAGACGCGGTGCAACGAGCGAGAGAAGAAGGCAGACCGGGCCGAGCATCAGCACACGCACGAGCTTGACCAGCGTGCCCATCTGCACAGC
Organism: Pedomonas mirosovicensis; assembly: GCF_022569295.1. Taxonomy (NCBI): domain Bacteria; kingdom Pseudomonadati; phylum Pseudomonadota; class Alphaproteobacteria; order Sphingomonadales; family Pedomonadaceae; genus Pedomonas; species Pedomonas mirosovicensis. The sequence goes on from NZ_JAKFIA010000002.1 coordinate 315,510, forward strand.
GGCCGCCCCGAGCGGCGCCGCAGCAGCAAGGACCTGCGGCACCGCGTAAACGGTAAGGCCGGTCAGAACGCCGTACTGCAACCCGTCGAGGTGCAACGCCAGGCCCAGCAGCGGCAGGCCAAGAACGACGATAACGCCCAGCACGGCAGTGAAGCCGATCGAAGCGGCGACGTCATCTGCGTCCGCACCGATGACCGGGGCCACAGCCGCGATGGCCGAGTTGCCGCAGATCGAGTTCCCGCAGGCGACGAGCAGGGCCATGCGCGTCGGCAGATGCAGCATGCGCCCGACGAGGAAGCTGGCGGCGATCGCCACGACCACCACGCCCGCAATGCCGAGCAGCATCTCTGGGCCCGCCGCCAGGATCGTGGCCGCACTCATGGAAGCGCCGAGCAGGACAACTGCGATCTCGAGCAATATCTTGGCGCTGAAGGCGATGCCGGGATGCCACCGCTCGTGGGGGGTCCAGAGGGAGCGCACCAGCGTGCCAAGCAGGATGGCGAGCACAAGCGCCTCGAGCCATGCCTGGCCGAACAACGCCTCCTCTGCCCACTGCACCGCATATGCCGCGCCAGTGACGGCGAGACACAGCATTAAGCCGGGTATCAGGCGAGTTGCCTTATTCCGATTGAGCAGGTTCTGGATCATGGTCGTCTCCTAAGGACAGGAGACAGGTGCACCCCAGCGACCGATCAATCCAACGGTGTATTCTTATCGTTTCAATCTCTCAGGAAGATTGTTCGCCGGGCCGATAATCCCCGAAAACTCAAGATTTGGGCCAATGGCCGTCGATCAGGCATCCCGGCGCAGCATCACGAATGCGGTGCATCCTGCGATCAATCCAATTGGCAGACGCGATCAGATGACCCAATCCAACTGCGCGTGATGGCTGCGGATGACATCGAGCAGAGCGTCGGCCGCCTTGCTGCGATAGCGCTCCTTCTGGCGCAGGCCGAAGAAAGGGCGTTCGGGCAGAAGGAATGGCAGCGCGTGCAGCGTATGTGTGGCGAGCGCCGGGGCAACCACCAGTTTGGACAGGACGCCGTATCCGACGCCCGCACGTATGGCTGCGAGAACGGCCTCGTTGGATGGGAGCGTGAGAACGACGTTGAGCGTACGCGGATCAAGACCTCGATCGCGGATCGCCGATTCGAAGGCAGAGCGGGTGCCCGAACCCTCCTCACGCATGACCCACGGCGCCCTGGCGAGCCAATCGTTGGTGATCGCTTCCGCCGGTTCCTGCCCGACCATTACCATCTGGTCGGCACCAATCGGCCATTGCGCGAGAGCCGGATCATCGATGGTGCCTTCGACGAAGCCTAGCTCCGCGTCACCAGCGTTGACCGCACGAGCAGACCCTTCGGTGTTTGCGATCGCGACCGAAAGTTCGATCGCAGGATACCGACGTTTGAAGGCCGCGAGACGCTCTGGCAGCCAATAGCCGGCGATGGTCTGGCTGGCGACAAGCCGCAGCGTGCCGCGCTTGAGGCCGCCATATTCGGATAGCGCCAGTTCGGCACTGGCGGCGCGCGCAAGCACCGCGCGCGCCTCCTCCAGAAACATCCGCCCCGCGTCGGTAAGTTCAATGCCGCGTCCCACGCGGTTGAACAGCTTGACGTCGTGCCGGGCCTCCAGCGCGGCGATCGCGCCGCTGGCGGCCGACTGGGTGACATTGAGCGCCTCAGCCGCGCGGGTAACATGCTCGCGTTCGGCGACCGCAACGAAGATACGCAGCTGTTCAAGCGTCATCCGCAGTGCTGTACCTTGCGTCCAGGTCCTTGGCAATCGGTGCCGGCGCGTGGCCGACCGCGTCGGGCGTGTCCGCGCGATAGCGATGGCCGGTGGTCATGCTGCGTAGGACGCCATCGCGTCGGATGAGGCCATGCATGAGCGCGGCACTCAGATGCGCCAGGATCAGCGCGAATAACAGCACCGCGATCGCCGTGTGCGCCTCTCGAAGCAGGGCATATAAGGCCAGGTCATGCGGCAGGATCGGCGGCAGGGCCAAGGCCTTGGTCAACGTGATGCGATAGCCTCCCGCTGAAAGCATGGCCCACCCGATCAGCGGCATGGCAATCATGCCAGCATAGAGCAGGACATGGGATGCCTTGGCTGCCTGACGCTGCAGGGGCGACAAGTCATCCGGGAGCGGCGGCGCGCCGGTGATCAGGCGCAGTGGCAGTCGGATGAGCACCAGTATGAGGATCGCGATGCCCACGGGCCGGTGCAGTGCCAGCAGTGCGGGATAGAGCGGTCCGGTGGTCGAGACCATGCCGACCCCGATGAACAGCATGGCGAGGACCATCGCTGCCATCAGCCAATGGACGAGGCGCAGCAGCGGGTGAAAGTCGTCAGGGTGGCGGGTCATTGCTCGGCCTCCTTGGAGAAATCTGCTCCTGCCGCGCTCGGCCCCGCTCCTTCGCCGGCCCGGCGGGTGAAAGAGGAGGAGTAAGCTTTTGACCGTGCGGCAAGCATGGGATCATCCGACAGGCCAATGCCGGGCGGGAGGATTGTCGGGTCGAAGTTGAGATCACGGCAAGCGCCGGCTTCCTCCGGCTGCACGGCTGTAAGCGTCAAAATACCCGCATCAATGGTCCGGTGCGGCCCCGTCCATGCGACCGTCGCGTTATCGGTGATGTCGCCGGGATTGGCGACCACAAGCTTGAGATGCCAGCGCGAGGAGCCTTTGGCGGTGCGGGCGATGATTTCGCGGAACAGGTAGTCGCGCGGAAGGGCATCGAGGTCCTTCTTGTCGAGCCCTGAAAGCGGCGCCTCGGGGTCGAACTGCCAGCGCACGAGCCTTGTCTGGCCCTTTGCGGTGAAGCGGAAGGCATTGATACTGTAGTAGGTGGCATTCGCGAAACTGTCCGGAAGAGTGGCCCTGGCCATGTAGTCCTGAAAGGCCTTCACCTCAGGGTGCGCGGCGAGGAATGGCTTCATCAATGCCGGATCGGGCTTGCCTGTCCTGGGATCCGGCTTTGTAGCCCGCTGGAGAGCGATGAACGAAGCGATATCGGCCACCGGAAAGATCGGAGTGTGGTCCATTGCCATGCGCCACTCCTGACCATCGGGCGTACGCAGTAACAAGGCCATCGAGTGGAAGACGTTGCGCCCGTCAGTCGCCAGGGGATTACCGCCTGCGACCGAGAAGCGTCCGATCACAGGGTACTCGCCCGCGCGAAGTGCGGAGGCGCTCGATAACGCGCTCCCTGCCCCGTTCGCATGGAAGGAACCGCTGAAGCAAAGGCCCTTGGCGTGAGCCCGCCGATAGCCGGGATGCTTGCCGCCATTATAGTCGAGCGAGGCTATGACGTCGCCGCCGTCGATGCGTCGTGCGCCGATCCAGCCCGCTGCCCACGCGAAAGCTCCGGCGAGCAGCAGCGCTATGGCACCAATCAGCGCCGCAGGCGCCAGCGGCAAAGGTCTTGGAAGTGGCATCGATGAGGTCCGTTCGTATTGGCAGGATGTAGCGAGAGACGATGGCGGCACGCGCGATATTCCATCATGATCAAAAATATTTTCGCTTGCTGGAATAGAATGTCTCCCCTCATCGTCCAGCGCGGTATGATGCGGTCCATGAACCCGAACTCAGAGCTGATCGCGACGATCCAGCCGCTCATTCCTGCGCTTCGGCGCTATGCTCGCGGTCTGATGCGTGATCGCTCTGAGGCCGACGATCTTGTCCAGGACGTTCTTGAACGCGTGATTTCCCGTTGGCACCAGCGCCGTCCGACTGGCAGCGCGCGGGCCTGGACGTTCAGAATTCTGCACAACCTCGCGATGGACCGCATGCGCCAGCGTGCAACGCGCGCCGCGCCCGGACCGATGGACTCTGTCCCGGAGGACAGGCTCGCTTCTCCACCCACGCAGGAGGACAAGATAAGATATGATGACGTCCTCTCGTTGATCGCTGCTCTGTCCGAGGAACAACGCGGTGTTCTGCTGCTTATCGCGGTGGAGGACCTGAGCTATGCCGAGGCCGCGGAGGTTCTGGACATCCCGGTGGGAACTGTCATGTCGCGCCTCTCCCGAGCGCGAGAGCGGCTGCACAGGATGAGCGCAGGGGAAGACACAGATCAAAAGAGCCCGATGTTGAGGATCGTGAAATGAACGGCGGACCGGTCAGCGAAGCAGATCTGCAAGCCTATGTGGATGGTCGCCTCACGCCCGAACGCGAACGTGAAGTGGCGGAGTGGCTCGCGGAAAGACCGAAGCAGGCTGAACGTATCACAGCCTACCGCGCGCAATCGCTGGCACTGCGCTCAGCACTTGCGTCCGTGGCGGACGAGCCGCTGCCTGCGTCACTGGACCTTCGCCTGAGGCATAGCCCTGGCGCGACGCCCTTCCCGGCCCGCCAAGCAGGGGATCGCAGCCGCCGCGGCACTGCTGCTCGTCCTCGGCGGAGCGGGAGGGTGGCTCCTTCGCGATATAACGTCTCCCCCTACCACCGGAACCGCGATGCTGGCGAGGGAGGCGACAGCGAATTACATGGTATATGCCAGCGACAGTACGCGCCCGGTTGAACTTGGCGCCGACCATCGCCGGGCGCTCGACGACTGGTTCTCCAACAGACTGTCCCGACCGATCAGTTCGCCGGACCTTGAACCCGTGGGCCTCAAGCTGATCGGTGGACGATTGGTCGCGACAGAGCATGGCCCTGCGGGACTTTATCTCTATGCCGATGGGCACGGCAGGCGCGTGGCGCTCTACGTCAGGCCGATGAAGATAGATAAAAATGACAGGATGGTTCGCCGGCAAGGCGAAGGCGTTCATGGGTGGACCTGGGCCGATAATGGTCTGGGCTTCGGCATCTTCGGCCTGGAGCAGGCTGAAACGCTTCACCGTGCGGCCGACATGACGCGCAGGCATTATTTGGCTGTTTAAGGCGGAAAGCAGCCAAACAATGCGCCAGAAGGACCATGTTTAAAGCTAGTAAATACTATGCTGACCCTGCGCTTGGCGGCGGATTGGCACCCTGACCGATGGAAAAGGCACGCAAATCTAAACAATTCCCCCATTGGCGCGGATGGTCTGCCCGTTGATCCAGCCGGCATCCGGGCCGGCCAGAAAGGCCACGACGGCGGCGATATCCTCCGGCGTGCCGAGCCGCTCGAGCGGCGCGAGCTTTGCCAGGCGTTCCACCTGCTCGTCGCTCTTGCCCGCAAGGAACAGGTCGGTCGCGGTCGGGCCCGGCGCGACGGCATTGACGGTGATGGACCGCCCACGCAGCTCCTTGGCGAGGATGTTGGTCATGGTCTCGACGGCCGCCTTGGTGCCGGCATAGGCCGCATAGCCCGGCATCGCGAGGCCGACCAAGCTCGTCGACAAACCGATGATCCGCCCGCCGTCGCGCAAGCGCCGGGCGGCCTCGCGCATGACATTGAAGCTGCCCTTGACATTCACCGCCATCAGGCGGTCGAACGTCACATCGTCCATGTCGACGAGCGGCGGCAGGTGCGCGGGCATGATCCCCGCACTGTTCACCACCACATCCACACTGCCGAAAGCCGCCTCGGTATCGATAAACAGTCGAGCGACCGCTTGCGGATCGGCAACGTCCGCGCGCACGGCCCGCGCTGTCCCGCCCTGTTCGGTAATGGCGGCGATGACCTTCTCCGCCTCCGCTTGATTGCTCGCATAATTGACGATGACATTGAATCCGTCCCTCGCCAGCCGCAGTGCGATGGCGGCCCCGATACCTCGCGATCCGCCGGTAACGATCGCCGTTTTCTTCATCTCAACCATGATGCTCCTCCTTATCGCTCAGAAATCGCCTGCCGTCGGGCGCACGATGATCTCGCTCACATCCACGTCCGTTGGCTGCTCGATGGCAAAGCGGATCGCCCGCCCAATGGCCGAGGGCTGGATGGCGATGCGGCGGAACTCCGCCATTGCCGCTATTGCCTGGGGGTCCGTCATGTCGCTCCCCAGCTCGCTCTCGACCACGCCTGGCGAGATGATCGTCGCGCGGATGGTCTTGTGCTCCTGCCGGATGCCATCGGTGATCGCCCAGACCGCGAACTTGGTGGCGCAGTAAACCGCGCCTGTCGGCACCACATAATGCGCCCCCAGCGAGGCAACGTTGATAAAGTGCCCGCCTCCCTGCGCTTCGAACACAGGCAGCGCTGCGGCAATGCCATGCAGTACGCCGCGAATGTTGACGTCGATCATCCGGTCCCACTCGTCCACTTTGAGGGCTGCAAGCGGCGACAGCGGCATCACCCCGGCGTTGTTGACAAGAACGTCGATCCGGCCGAATTCCTGGATGGCAAAGTTGATGAAGTCGGCAACATCCGCGCGATGGCGCACATCCAGCGCCCGGGTCGCCACCTCCCCGCCAGCGGCGCGGATCTCGCCGGCAATTGCGTCCAGCCGCTCCGTGCGGCGGGCGCCCAGCACCAGCTTCGCGCCGGCCTTGGCAAGTTCTCGGGCGGTTGCGGCTCCGATGCCGCTGCTGGCGCCGGTTACAAGCACAACTTTCTGATTGATCTCTGGCATGTTGAGCCTCTCCTGGTCTGGCCGCCCCAGGACTGCCGGGGCAGGAGCGTTGTCGCTCAACGCGCACGACATGCGGTAGAACGATCGTCCGCCAGTCTTGTCTGATCCTCCAGAAGCGCGGTTCCCATCTTGTGGGCGCACCCGATCGGTGGCATCCAAGGGTCATGAGCGCCATCGAAGAGATTGCTGGGATTATCGATCGCCATACCGGCACGGACGGCATGCACTGCTCTGCCCTGCCCCGCGTGCGACTTATCAGATCCTCCAGACCCACGGAGCCGATCCACACCGTCTACACGCCGACGCTGTGTCTGGTTGCCCAAGGGGCCAAGCAGGCCAGCCTCAGCGATCGCAGCTTCTCCTATGATGCCGCCAAGTTCCTGGTCGTCTCGGTCGACCTGCCGCTGCTTGCCTGGGTCAGCGAGGCGAGCCCCGAGCGCCCCTACCTGTGCGTGGCCTATGACCTCGATCTTAATGCCCTGTCCGAGTTGATGCTGGAGCGCGCGCTCCCGCCCCTGCCGGGCGATGATAGCGTGGGCCTGGCGCTGAGCGAGGTAGAGCCTGGGCTGCTGGACGTCGTGCTCCGGCTCCTGCGGCTGCTCGATACTCCACAGGACGCTCCGGTACTGGCGCCCCTGGCCGAGCGGGAAATCCTTTACCGGCTTCTCACCGGCGCGCAGGCCAGGATGATGCGTCACATCGCCGTGGGCGAGAACCGCCTTCGGCAGATCAGCCGGGCGATCGAGTGGATTAAGCACCACTATGCCAACCCGTTCAGCGTGGAACGCCTGGCCAGCGCCGCGGGAATGAGCGTCTCATCCTTCCACTACCATTTTAAGGCGGTGACGGGCCTCAGCCCGCTGCAATACCGCACGCAGGTCAGGCTGCAGCAGGCGCGCCGGCTGATGGTTCTGGAGGGTCTGGATGCTGCCAATGCGGGCTTCCAGGTCGGTTATGAAAGCCCCTCCCAGTTCAGCCGCGATTATAGCCGCACCTTCGGCACTCCGCCCCTCAAGGACGCGATGCGGTTGCGCGGTGCGGCAAGCCTGACCGCAGCCATTTAAGCGCGGGGGGCTGTAAAGCGCGCAGGCTTGGGTCTCGGCAAAGATGCCGCCCGCTGCCCGTGAACGATAGCCCACCTGCTTTGTATTCTCCTCTCAACGACTCGCTAGCGCCCGTGTCGGTCGTTCAGCAGGAATTACGGAGTACTGCAGAGCAAACCGTCTGGAAAGCAGGCTCAAGCAGGGCGGTGCTGTGCAGGGCCGCCGAGGAAAGCCAGGGGGGCAGGGCTTGCCCGACATCCACGTTGAGAGAATCCCAACATTCTCTATTTCAATGGCAAAAACAGGTCCGCTGCTGTGCCATGCTCTGGCTCGTCCAGAAAGAAGCGCTGGCAGTAGATGGGAAAGTCCCGCGCCTCTTCGCCGCTGGCAGGCAGCCATTCCCGGTACAGATAGAGGGCGGCGGGCTCAAGGTTGTGGGTATCACCGGTGACGCGCAGCACCGCGCACCGTCCGCCGGGGATCTCGCCCTCCTGGATCGTCTCGCCCCTCGCCTCGATCGGCTGGTCGGCCCCGACGCCGACGCAGAGATGCATTCTGTAGTCGGCAGGATCGGCGGGACGCCGCTCGGAATACCATATGGTGAAGGTCGGGTTGGTGCGGGGTGACAACCCGGCGGCCTTGCGCCAAGCGATAAACCGCTGGATCGTGCCGTTAATGGCCTCGGGATCGCCCCTGTGCTCGAAGATCGCCACGCGGGTCGGGGCCACCTCGCGGATCGTCACCTGATCGGAGATGAAGGTCGTCTGCATGATTTTGCTCCTGGCTGTGTAGAGGGGCCCGAAGGCCTCAAGCCACGGCTCCCAGTCGGGAGATTTCCGGAAGCTGGACGGTGACTGCCGGAGCCTTTGACGAAAGGCACGGGCAAAGGCATCGGGGGCCTCGTAGCCGGCGTCCAAGGCGATCTCAGTGACGGTCTGTCCCTGCCCGTCAGTCAGTTGTATCGAGGCCCGCCGCAGGCGGGCCAACTGGACGTAGCGATGCAGGGATACCCCGAAGATGGCCTTGAACTGCCGGTGGAAATGGAATTTAGAGAACGCCGCGACGCTGCTCACCGTCTCCAGGTCGAGATCGCGGTCCAGATTCCGGTCGATATAATCCAGCACCCTTTGCATCCGGGCACGGTAATGGTCGAATGCCGTCGTCATCGTCCTGATCCGTTGTGGCGGTCCCAAGGTGCCGCGTGAAGCAATCGTCCGCTCGACCGATCTTGCTGTTTGGTTTCTCGATCGCCAAACCATTTCAGAATTTCGCTCTGCCAGCGCGAGGACAGAGACGCCAAGGTTGGTGGAATGGCTGCTTCCAGAATGCGGACGCGTCGACTGCACGACTGCAAGGGGGCGGCAACCGCACCCGAAGGTCGCATCGATGATGTCGCGTTGTTACCGGGTAATGGTCAGCCTGGCTGGCAGCCGGCTGAAGGTCAGGCTTGCTCCGCTTTGGGGAGTGCCTTCTGCGTGAGCCAGTCATGGAAGGCACTCACTTCATAACGCCGCAGCGCCTTGGGCGAGGCGACCACATAATAGGCCCATTTTACTGGCCAGCGCCGGTCGGGCAGCAGGTGAACGAGCCGTCCGCTCTCGATCTCCTGCACAACGAGCGCCTTGCGTACCAGCGCGACGCCGCGTGCGGCAACCGCGGCCTGAATGACGGCAGCCGTGGAGTTGATCTTGAGCCCCCGATCAGTGGGCGCATGGTTCACGCCGGAGCGCGCGAGCCATTCGGACCATGTGGGAAAATCCCCGCCCGGATGTGGGGTGCCGTCATGGATCAGAGTTTGCTCCGCGATCCAGCCCGCCGTCACCTGGCCGTCATCCGGCAACAGCCGGTTATGGCAAACGGCGATAATCTCCTCGTCCATGAGCCAGGTGGCCTTCACGCCTTTCCATGACCCCATGCCGCAACGAATGCCGATGTCGGCCTCCCCTTGCGCCAGATCGATAAGGCGATCCGAAACATCGAGCCGCACATCGATGGTGGGATAGGCTGCGGCGAAGTCCTCAAGCCGGGACAACAGCCAGTTGGCAACAAAAGCCTGGGAGGCCGTCACCACGACGACCGAGCGCGCTGTGCGTCCCCGCAACTTCTTCAGTCCGGACTCAAGCAGGTCGAGGCCCTGCGCGATATCCTGAAGCGCCTCCTGCGCCTCATCGACCGGCGTCAGGCGCTCACTGCCGGAGCGGCTCCGCCGGAACAGCGGGTAGCCGACCCAGTCCTCCAGCGAGCGCACGAGCTGGCCGACGGCGGCAGGCGTTACGTCCAACTCGCTTGCCGCGCCGACAAAGCTGCCGTGCCGGGCCGACGCCTCCAGCGCTTGCAAGGATTTCAGGCGGGTCAGGAATCTCATGGCCGTGATCCTTATGCGCTACGTGACCACCAAGAAAGTTTTTCTTTCTTTGCGAAGCGGCCCGTTTGCCTCGCGAACCCGATCTCGCCGGTCCATGAGGGGAGGAAAGAGAGAGGACCCAGACCATGCTTCACGGAAAAACGGCGCTGGTCACGGGCAGCTCCGGGAGCAGGCCCGGTCGCGCCCAGGTTGGGCCCGGCGCAGACGTGCTGTTTCTTGCCGGCGATGCCTCGAGCGATATGCTGGGGGCCGAGATCGTGGTGGATGGCGGCCGGGCGGAGCTGTGAGCCATGCTGCTGAACGACGATTTTTCGGCCCGCGCCCTCGTCCACGCCAGCGAGCTGGCGTGGGTGCCCAGCCCCGCCAAGGGCGTCGAGCGCCGGATGCTCTTCCGCATCGGCGCGGAGAAGGCGCGCGCCACCTCGATCGTCCGCTACGCGCCCGGCAGCCGCTTCGCGCGTCACGATCACCCCGGCGGGGAAGAGTTTCTCGTCCTCGAGGGCACGTTTCAGGATGAAACCGGAGACTTTCCGCTCGGCACCTATGTCCGCAACCCGCCGGGCACAGGGCACGCCCCCGGCAGCGAGGCTGGATGCACCATCTTCGTCAAGCTGTGGCAGTTCCGGGCGGGCGATCGCGAGCGCATCGTCCGCCTGCCCGGCGAGGGCAAGGCTGTGCCTCTGCGGCCCGGTGCCGCTTCGTCCACGCTGCTGTTCGAGGGCGCGGGCGAGCAGGTGATGCTTGAAGACTGGCACCCCGGTGCCGAGGTCGCGCTAGCCAATGCGAAGGGACTGGAGCTGCTGGTCCTTGAAGGCGGCTTCAGGGATGGCGCCGAGACGCTGGCGCGCTGGAGCTGGCTGCGCCTGCCCGCCGGCGCGCCGCTGCACGCCCGGGTTGGCCCTGAAGGCACGCGCGTCTGGTTCAAGGCCGCACCGCTGCTCCATGCGGACGTCTGCGCCTTTGAGAACGACTCCCACACCCAGGGATGAAGTGATGATCGGTATGGAAGATATCATCAAAGCCGCGTTGATCGGCATCGGCGGCACCGTCGTTCTTGACCTGTGGGCGCTCCTCATGGCGCGCGTTCTCAAGATGCCTGCAACCAACTGGCCGATGGTCGGGCGCTGGATCGGCAACATGCCGCGCGGCCAGTTCGTTCACGAAAGCATGGCGAAGGCCCGGCCGGTCACCGGCGAAGCCGTGATCGGGTGGAGCGCCCACTACGTCATCGGCATCGGCTACGGTTTGCTCCTGCTCGCCTTCTGGGGGGCAGAACTGGATCGCGCACCCGACGGTCTTGCCGCCGATAATCCTCTCCTGGGCGCTCCTTGTTGCACCCTATTTCATCATGATGCCCGGCATGGGAGCGGGCATTGCCGGCGCGAAAACGCCGAGGCCTGCTGTGACCCGCCTGAAGAGTGTGGTAGGCCACTCGATCTTCGGGCTTGGCATGTATGCAACCGCTCTCGCGCTGGCGGCGGCGTGGCCGTCTTGAGGTTTGTAAGATGATTGATACCAAAGTCGCGATCGTTGGCGCTGGTCTGGCCGGTCTTTACGCGGCCCGTCTGCTGCGGGCGGCGGGCGTCGATTTCATGCTGATCGAGGCGCGTGATCGCCTTGGCGGCCGGATCTTGTCGGCGGATGAGTCTGGCCAGCCATCCGAGGACGGCTTCGATCTCGGCCCCTCCTGGTATTGGCCTCGGGTGCAGCCCGCCATCGGCGCGCTGGTTGCAGAGCTTGGCCTTCCCGCCTTCGCTCAGAACAGTGAGGGCGACGTGATCTTCGAGCGCATGTCACGCGAGGGACGCCACCGCCTGCGTGGCCTTGCACAGGGGCAGCAGTCGATGCGCCTCGAAGGCGGCACGGCCGCGCTGGTGCGCGCGCTCGCGCACGACCTGCCGCGCAGCAAGGTTCTTCTCGGCACGCGTGTGACGGCGATGGCGCTGACGGGGGACGGCGTCGAACTCACGATTGCGCGAGCCGATGAAACGCCGGAGACGCTCGCGGTCAACCGTGTGATCGCCGCATTGCCGCCCCGGCTACTTGAGGCCACCGTGGCGTTCACGCCCGAGCAGGACGCGGCCACGGCGGAGCGCTGGCGCGGCACGCCGACGTGGATGGCACCGCACGCCAAGTTCTTTGCGCTTTATGATCGCCCCTTTTGGCGCGAAGCGGGCCTGTCCGGCACGGCGCAAAGCATGGTGGGACCGATGCTTGAGATGCACGATGCGACCACCGCTTCGGGCCGTGCCGCATTGTTCGGGTTTATCGGCGTTGCAGCAGAACAGCGCGCCGCGCTTGGCGAGGAAAAGCTGGCCCGCACCTGCCTTGACCAGTTCGCCCGCATCTTCGGCGACGAGGCGCGCGCGCCCCTAGCCACCCTTATCAAGGACTGGGCCGCCGACCCGCTAACCGCGACCCCGGCCGACCGGGCGGCCGCCGGGTATATCCTCCCGAGCGACGCGCCCTGGGTTACGGGGCCGTGGCAGCAGCGCCTCGCATTGGCCGGAAGCGAGACCAGCCCGTCCGAACCCGGCTATCTCGCCGGAGCGCTGATCGCGGCCAAGCGGGCCGCCGCAGAAACGCTCGGCAAGCTCGAAACGGTCGGCTTTCGCTTCGAAGGAAAGCACGGATAGAACAGTCCGGCCGCGAAGCCCAAGAATTCCAGTCAGCTATGAGTTGGTCTGCATAACGTCATCGTGGTAGCATGCCGCCCAGCTTCGGTGCTTACTGAAGCGCTATGTGAGCAATGGAAGTTCTGTCGGCCTACGTACGGGAACCCTGTACGCGAGCACATAGAGCTTCAGTAACATTCCCAGCAAATCCGCCAACTTGATCACATAGAGCTTCAGTGCATAATTTTTGCCGTTCGTGAGGACTTATCCAGCTAAAACAATGCAGAGCCGACCTCGGCACCCCATGCTTCTGGAACGGAAGCGCGGTTAGGCCATGCGCGGCTCCGCTAGGCAACCTACTCTTCGCCCCACATCTTCCTGGTCAAACGCTGGGCGGCGCCGCTGCGGAAGGCGAGCTGCTTGCCGTGGCGCAGCACAGTACCAGGGTCGCGCCAGCCGTAGGCTTGCATGATCGCCTGCAGATCCTCGCCAACAGCCAGGCTGTCCCGAGCAATACCTGCCCGGGTGGACTGGCCATTAATCCTGGGCAGTATCTCATTCAGCTCTGCCTCGCTGACATCAGGGAAGGCGCCCTGCTCCCAGGCTTGACGCACGATACGCCGGTAGATCGATGGAGCTGTCTGCCCGCACGGTATTGGGCCTGATCTCGCGCGGGCTGCCGTCGGTATGAACCGGGATGTAGCGGAGTAGCGGACCACTGTTCAGCCTGGCGACCGCACAGAACGCACCGATGGCATCCATAGTCTGCGGCGCCAGATAGGCCTGCCGCCCCTCGCCTTGCTGGTCTGGGCTTGACCGGGGAACTGGCACAAGGCCGGAGCCATCCTCGAACGGCCCATCGATGTCTTCAATGCAAACCGCCACCAGCTCAGAAGGGCGGAACGCGGTATCGTAGGCGACCAGCAGCATGGCCCGATCACGCAGGCCGATCAGATCGGTGCGGCCGGTCCAGTCGCGGTGCAGCCCGTACAGCAGGCGGGCGATACAGATTCCCTTGGGCCGTTTGAGCTGGGGATCTGTCATATCCCCCTTGAAGCGCAGCGGGTGCGCCTGCTCCTGGGTGAAGCCGCGCGTCTACCGTTGGATTTGCATCTCCAGGGCAACCTGCTCGGCCCTGGTAGGATCGGATAGCCCTGTCAAACGATAGGCCGTGCGGAGGCTACTCAAGTAGCGCTCAAGCGTGGCGACCTTGCGAAAATCCGGGTTCTTCCTCAGGCTGTCGTCGCGGTGGAGCCGAATGCAACCTTGGGCATCCTGCAAGTAGGACTGGCAGCAATATCGGATGAATGCCACGATGGTCTCGGCGGTAGCGGCAGCGGGGTCAAACTTTATTCGCTCGCACCAGCTCTGCCAAAAGCGCAGATTGGTGCGGATCTGCGCGCCACGCAGGTTGAACGGGCCAGTGAGGTGGTGCAGCAGCTTGAGCAGCGGATCTGGCTGACCTGGTTCAAGGTCGCGATTGACCGCGTCAACGCGTATGGACTGGCAGAATGGGCGCCGGAGTACGCCCAGGTACTGGTGGATCGAGTTACGGAAAGCCGGAGGTCGCATCCCTTGACGGGCGTTCCCTTGAACGTGATGACGCCGCCACAGCGTTATCAAATCTACGCCGCCCGTGCAGCCTCCATGGCCAGCTACACCTGTTACCACTTCGAGCGTCAATGGGTGGCCAGCACTGCTTATATCCAGACGCCACTGTTGGTCACGCAAAGAACCCCAATTCTTGCCATACCCAAGCACGCAAGGGGGCTGGGCAACACAGACAATCTCAAGACAAAGCGGCGGGCCAAACCAGCAAAGAGCCACACTCCTCCTTACTCCAAACCGGAGGGCGCCAAGAAAAAACGGCGGATCAAACATCCGAAAAAACTCAAAGTTTTTAGCCGGGGCCGCGGCCTGGCGGAACTGGCGGTTGGCTTAAAACCACGTTAGTCCCACCAAGACGCTGAGATTCTCTCGTCACTCGGGAGTAGACTGCGAAACTGGGTGCGCTCCTGCAGTCTTCTCTGCGCCCTACTTGCCCCTGTTGAGCCAGGGTGCGTTTCCAGTTAGCTGCCGGTCAGCTTTACCTTGGCACGTCCGTTAGCACGCGCTGGCAGGGAGCACCCGGTCAAGATAAACCCTCAGCGCTTTGTCCAGCTCGCTCGTTGCAAGGATCGCAGCCACATAGCCGTCAGGCCGGACAAGCACCCAGTGGTCAGACCGCAGGCCATAAGCGTCAGCGATGTGTCCCTTATCATCAATGATGTCGCCCTGATTGCCCACCATGACGATGCGAAGGCCCTCACGGGGCGGCGGCCGGTCAACCGCATCATAGCCGAGCAGGGTCCATTGCGGTCCCTGGAACAGCGCGAACAACCGCGTCGGCTGGCCGGCCCGCCCCCGGCAGGGGGCATCCGGGGCCCGGTCGCCGCCCTGAACCCGCGCTTCGCTGATCGAGCCCCGCAGCGAGAGCGACGACGTGCGATAGCCGAGATCGAGTTGCCGAACCTCGCGGTTTCGGCGCATCAGCCCAGCCTTGGCTTCGTCTAGCAATCGTGTCGTCAGGCCGAGCATGTCCGCGGCAATGGGCCTTCGCTCTTCCTCGTAGGTATCGAGCAGAGCATCCGGCGCTCCGGCAAGGACGGCAGCCAGCTTCCAGCCGAGATTGTAGGCGTCCTGAACGCTGGTGTTCAGCCCCTGCCCGCCGGTCGGCGGGTGGATATGCGCGGCATCTCCCACCAGGAAGACGCGCCCGACGCGATACCGGTCGGCCAATCGCGCATTCATTGAATAGACGGAAGACCAGGAGACCGAGTCCACGACGATATCGGACCGACCGGTCCGATCCTTGACCAATTCGGTCAAACCGGCGGGGGTCAGGTCCACCTCGCCGTCAAGGGGCACCGGCGCCTGGACCTGGAAGAGGTCTGTGCCGGCAAGCGGGCAAATCATGATTTGCGTTGCGCTGGCGCCGCGCTGAAAGCGGTGCCATGCGAGCCGGTCCAGACCTTTCAGTCGAACATCGGCGACAAGAGCCCGAACGCCCAGTGTCTCACCCTGGAAGGCGACGCTAAGGCTTTGCCGCACGAAACTGCGACCGCCGTCCGTCCCGACCAGGAAACGCGCACGGATAAGGTGCTCTCCGGCGGCGTCTGCGATCCGGGCGGCAACTCCGTCTGCATCCTGCTCAAACCCGGTCAGCCGCCTGCCGAATTGGGGGGCGATGCCCCAACTCGGCGAGCCGCTCGCGCATCACACCTTCGGTCTTGAACTGCGGAATCATCAGCGGCGTGGCGTAGGGTTCGGCCGGATTTGGCACAGCCTGCTCGGTCAGGAGAGTTTCCTCGGTGGTCCCATCGGCGCGATACTGCCGCAGAGGCGGATAGGGAGCGCCGACCGCCGCCAGTCGATCAAGGAAGCCGAGATCCTCGAAGACCTCCAGCGACCGAGGCTGAAGACCCTTGCCGCGCGATCCGCCGAACGGTTCATTATTCTGCTCTATGAGAATGAAAGAGACGCCCCGCCTCGCAAGATCAATCGCAAGTGTGAGGCCCGCCGCGCCTGCGCCGCTGATCAGGACTTCCATGTCGAAGGACATTGTCACCTCCGAGAATCAATGTGTAATATGCACATATCTCCTCTCGGACCAACGAAGCAACGAAAAACGTGCATAATACACATAATAGTGAGATTCTGCAGGGATTGCATGCGGCGATCATCGATCTGGTCGACGAGATAAACCGCCCTCGGCGTGATGATCGGCTGATCGAGGAGGCGGGCATTCCGCTCGACCGCGCGCTGTTTCCGCTCCTCGTGCGGGTCGCAAGACACGGGCCTATCGGGGTCGTCGACCTCGCTGAGCGTACGGGGCGCGATCACACCACCATCAGTCGCCAGATGACCAAGCTTGAGGAGTTGGGCCTCATCGAGCGTCAGGCTTCGGCGAAGGACAAGCGCGTTCGCGAAGCCATGATCACCGACAAAGGCCGCGCCATGGTCGACGCGCTGAACGCTGCACGCGAAAGGCTTGCCAATCGCATTCTGGCGTCCTGGACCGATGCCGAACTCGATGAACTACGCAAGCTGCTCCGCCGCTTCGCCGACGACCTTATGCGCTGAAAAGTGTTCGGCGACTTCGCGCCCGCCTCTACCGTTTGGCGGGTCCGGTAGCTTTCTACGAAGTGGACATCCGCATGAGTTCGCTCATTGGCTGGGTTGGATGAATTGCCGCCACCGCAGCGGTCGCAGGGGAGCCAGTGTTCATGCCATCTCCCACATTAGCCGGCACAGCAATCAGTGGCGGATGTTCGTCTGGTCGAGTGCGGCCTTCAGCCCCCGCGCCAACCTCGCAGCGTC
The DNA here is from genome assembly GCF_022569295.1 of Pedomonas mirosovicensis. NCBI lineage: Bacteria > Pseudomonadati > Pseudomonadota > Alphaproteobacteria > Sphingomonadales > Pedomonadaceae > Pedomonas > Pedomonas mirosovicensis. Next base: position 332,390 of record NZ_JAKFIA010000002.1, read on the forward strand.
GTCATTAGCCCAGAAGTGCATGAAGAACAGCCGCGGCTGATCGCTGAGCATATGGTTGTGGAGCGCAGTCACCTCGATGCCGTGGCCCCGAAGGGCCCGCAACACGGGATCAACCTCATTGGCGGTGAGAACGAAGTCCCCCGTGACAGCGGCCTTGCCGCCGCCGGTCGGCTGGAAGTTGATTGCGGTTGCCGTGCCCATGGCCGCGGGCGCAGGCATGTCGCTATCCGTCAACTTCTCAGCGCGCGCAAAGCTGAACTGATAGACACCGCCGTTCGCCTTGCCCTTGCCGCCCATAATCAGATCAAGGGCGGCCGTGTCGAGATCAAGCCGCTCATTCGCGGGCTTTGCCGGCGGTGACAAGGGCGTACGGCTGGCTTCAAGCGCGGACCGCAGCGTCGCTGCCAGCTTTGCCGGATCGCCATGGCCGCCGACATGCATGTACATGGTGGCGGGCGCGGAGCGCAGAAGATGATTATGCAGCGCGGTTATGGTCAGACCGCCTGCAAGCAGGCGGCTCAGCACCCCGTTCACCTCGTCATGCGTGAGCACCAGGTCGCCCATGACCATGGCCTGATCGCCCATCGGCTGAAAGGCAAGCCAGGAGCCGAGGGCAAGCGCCGGTTTAATTCGCACCCCGTCAAGCTGAACGTTGAGATCCGATCGGGGAAAGGCGTAGCGCCGGACGCCGTCGGCTTGGGTCGTGCCCGCGCGCCCGAGCGCCGCATCGACCGGGCCCCAGTCCGGCGCGGCTACGGCGGGAACTGCCAGGGTCAGGGCAATCGCACCTGCTAGACAGAACATCTTCATACGTCTTTTCTCCGGCCTGTTGAACGGTCGTGTCCCGATCCTGTCCCAGCGCAGGGCAGCCCCGGTATCAGAGGTCCGCTTTCGCGCTTTTTTTATGCAGCAGGGTAAACACTATGCCGCGCAGAAGTTTGATTCAGGTGTTTCATCAAATGATACAAAATGATATACTAATTATATGAGATCGAGCACACCCGACGGGCGGCCGTGGCTGCTCTTGATTTATCAACTGCCGGCCAAGCCGGCCTATGTCCGGGTCAAGATCTGGCGGCAGCTACAGGGTATGGGCGCCACGCCCCTCAAGAACACCGTCCATGCACTGCCGTTCCGTGACGATGCCGTCGCGCGGTTTGATGCGCTGCAGAGAGAAATCACCAACAGCGGCGGCGAGGCGCTGATTCTCAAGGCGCAGTTGCTCGGGGGCATGACCGATGCCGATGTGCGCGGATTGTTCGATGCAGCCCGCGACGCCGATTATGATGAGCTGACCCGCGAGGCTCGCGCTTCTCTGGGCGAAGAGATCAGCGAGGCCGATCTGAAGCGGCTGCACAAGCGGCTGAGCGAAATCGCGGCCATCGACTTCTTCGATGCCCATGGGCGCCAGACCGCCGAGGCGGCGATCGCAGAGCTAGAACGCCAGGCGCGAGCGCATCCGGACGTCAGCCGCTCGGGGAGCCCCAGTCGTTTACGCTCGCGGACCTTCGGCGATGCGTCTGGGTTACCCGACGGGGCGTGCACGCGGATCGCATCGCTTCGGCCTGGCTTATTCGCCGCTTCATCGACAAGCAGGCCAGCTTCAAGTTCGTCGACAGCAAGGGCTACGAACCCCAGCCCGGCGAGCTGCGGTTCGACATGGCCGAGGCAGAGTTCACCCATGAGGACGACCGCTGCACCTTCGAGACGCTCCTGCTCCGTGCCGGGCTGACATCGGATCCAGCGCTGACAGCCATCGCGGCAATGGTGCATGAGCTCGACATTGCCGACGGCAAGTTCCAGCGCCCTGAAATCATGGGCTTCAGCGCGCTCATGTCCGGCATCTGCGCGACTACAAGTGACGACGAGGCTCGGATTGCCCGAGGCAGCGACGCTCTCGATCAGTTTTACGGCTATTTTTCCAAATGCGGAGTGTGACCATGGACGCCCCTAGCCCGGCGCGACCGTCATACAATCACGGTATTTCCTTCGGCGAGGCGGTGCGCGTGTGGGCACGCATCGCCGCGCTCAGCTTCGGTGGGCCGGCGGGGCAGATTGCGGTCATGCATCGCATCCTTGTCGAGGAGAAGCGCTGGATCGGCGAGGAGCGTTTCCTGCACGCGCTCAATTACTGCATGCTGCTGCCTGGGCCCGAGGCCCAGCAGCTGGCCGTCTATATCGGTTGGCTGCTGCACCGCACCAAGGGCGGCCTGGTTGCCGGCACGCTGTTCGTCCTGCCGGGCTTCCTCGCCATCCTGGCACTCAGCTACATCTACGCGCTGCTGGGCAATGTGCCGCTGATCCAGGGCCTGTTCTTCGGCCTCAAGGCGGCGGTGCTCGCGGTTGTGCTCCAAGCGGTCGTGCGTATCGGAACAAAGGCCTTGAAGAACAATGTCATGCGCGGCCTTGCTGCAGCGGCATTTATTAGCATCTTCCTCCTCGATATTGCCTTTCCGCTGATTGTGCTGTCGGCGGCGCTGATCGGGTATGTCGGCGGGCGGATGGGCCTGCGCTCTTTCCAGAGCGGTGGCGGCCATGCCGCCGCGACGGGCAAGGTGGTGCCAGACCGTGCAACCGCACTTGGCGAAGAGTTGCCGGGTCATGCCAAGCCGAACCTCGCCTGGTCGCTTAAAATCTCTGCGGTGTTGCTGCTGCTGTGGCTCGGGCCCATTCTGGCGCTGTGGCTGACCCTCGGTCCAGACGACACCTTCACTCGTATCGCCACCTTCTTCAGCCAGATGGCGGTCGTCACCTTCGGCGGCGCTTATGCCGTCCTCGCCTATGTGGCGCAGGCAGCAGTCGAAACCTATGGCTGGTTGCAGCCCGGCGAGATGCTGGATGGGCTTGGCATGGCCGAGACAACGCCGGGCCCTCTCATCATGGTGGTCCAGTTCGTTGGCTTCATGGGCGGCTTCCGCGCCCCAGGCGCCCTGGACCCGCTGGTTGCAGCCACGTTGGCGGCCGTGCTCACCACCTGGGTAACCTTCGTGCCCTGCTTCCTCTGGATCTTCCTGGGCGCGCCGTTCATCGAGCGGTTGCGCGGCAACAAGGCGCTTTCGGCGGCGCTCACTGCCATCACCGCAGCGGTTGTTGGCGTTATCCTTAATCTTGCCGTCTGGTTCGCCCTGCACGCACTGTTCGCCGAGGTGCGGGGGCACCGCCTGTTCGGCGGCACCCTTGACGTGCCGGTTCTGTCCACGGTCAACCTGCCGGCCCTCATCCTGACAGCCGCAGCTGTGGTCGCCGTCTTCCGCTTCAAAGTGGGCGTTCTGCCGGTGCTGGCGGCCTGTGCCACGGTGGGGATTGTTTATCAGCTGACGATCGGCTGAAGAGGACTTCACCAAACCTTTAGGCAGGAGTTGGCGGCAATGAAGAGCGGGCCTCGGTCAGCCGCCGACTGATCTGGCATCTGGTTTTTGGCTCAGTACACCTGAAGCCAGCCAGTCCGCTCTCGGCCAGTCTCAGCCGTGCACCGTGTCGTGCCGCTCGAGCATGGCGATGAAGCCTGCGATCTTACGCGCCCTGGTCTCCGGCTTCTTCACGGCTCCTATGCGGTAGAGGATTGCGTACCGGTTGGCGCCGCTCAGTGTCCCGAAGAAGGCTGCCGCCTCAGGGCTCCGATCAAGCGCTGCCTGGAGGTCCGCCGGCACCTCGGCCGTGCTCGCAGGAGCATAGGCTGCGTCCCACCTGCCATCTGCCTTGGCAGCCTCGACCTGCGCCAGCCCACCGGGGCGCATCCGGCCAGCCTCGATGAGCGCGGTCGCGCGCGTGCGGTTTACCTGTGACCACTTGCTGCGGGCCTTGCGGGGCGTGAAGCGAATGAGCCAATGCTCGTCGTCATACTTGTCGAGCTGGCCATCGATCCAGCCGTGGCAGAGCGCTGCATCGATCGCCTCGGCTTTCGTCACGCTAACACGACCCGAGCCTGCCTTCGCCAGCTTGATCCAGAGCCCTTTCGAATTTGCGGGCTGGAGTTCGAGCCACCGTTCCAGAGCCGCAGCATCGGCAAAGGCTACGATCGGCAGGCCTGCGCGCTCTTCGGTCATCGGTCGATCTCCCAGGGGTCGAGATATGATCCGTTCATCTGCACAACCGATACTATAGCCCGCCTTAAGCGACGTTGTCGTGGCTTGTTGCAGCGCGTCAGAAACGGTCCATGTAGGCGCAAAAGGGGAACGGCGGTTTTCCCAAGTTCCATGCTGGAAGCAGGCTAGCCGCTATCGGCCAAAGCTGGATACCGGTAATCATAGATACTAATCGGCTCTAAGGTCAGGCGACACCTCTAATAGCCGTCTCACGGTCTCGGGCGACCAACGGTGGCCTCTGGGAGGGTGAAAGCCTCTGCGGTCAAGCTCGGCTGCAAGGGCGCGGAGCGAAATCTTCGGCTGCGCCCGCAAAGTGCCGCGCCGCATGTATCAGCCTGTCATGGAGCCTGCTGCAAAGCCTAAGTAATCCAAGTAGCTGCAGGCTGGCCTACGCAACGCGATCGTGGTAGCATGCTGTCTAGCTTCAATGCTTACTGAAGCTCTATGTGATCGCGTACAAGAACCCACATCCCCTTCCCCCTCCAAAACATCCCCGGCATTGCGCCTTCCCCGCGCCTATGGTTAAGTTTGCGCGAAAGGGAAACTCGTGCAAACTTTCCTCACTGCCTTGACCGGCTACGAAGTCGAAACCGCCCAGTCGCGCCTTGGCGCGCTCCGGGCGCTCGAACAGGCCACAACCGCCATGGCCCGGCTCGATCAGGCGGTTTTCGGCCATCCTTATGCGCCGCTGTGGCGGGCCTATGCCGAAATTCAGGCGCTGGCCGAGCTGGGCCGTCAGATCAACGAGCCGGACGACGCCAGACGTATTTTTTCTGCGCTGGCAGGCAGCGGAAACCACGTACTGGAGCCAGCCCTTGGCCGCCAGACGGCAGCCGCCCGCACCCGCTGGCGGGCCATGGAGCAGCGCAAGGGGCATGAAGCGCTGAAAGCCACGGTCGAAGCCCTGTGCGACTTCGGCCCGGCCGACGGCCCAACCCTCGTTCTCCTTATCGCCCGGCTCCACACGCTGGAGCGCCAGCGGCTCGACCGCTGTGACCTCACGCTCGCCGTGCCCTACGCGCTGTGGCGGCTGAAGCTGACCCACGCTCACCTGCCCGGCCTGTTCGGGTCCATCCGGGTGCTGGCCTCAAAAGAGTTCTCCACCACCGCCATGATCGAACGCTTCTGCCAGCGCCTCGCCACTCAGGCCGAGCAGGGCCTGCGCCTGCTCGAAGAGATCGGCCGCGCTGTGGCGGAAAGTCAGCGGAAAGTGGAGGGCGCGAAAACTCAGCGGAAGGAGGCCCTGCGCCGCCTGGCGTGGGAGGCCCTGTGGCCGCGTCCCCTCTCCCCAGCCGGCCTTGCCCGGCGCTGGGGCCAGCAGGTCTCCACCACATCCCGGCTGCTGAAAGCCAGCGAGGAGATCGGCCTGGTTCAGCCTGCTGTTGACCGCTCTGCCATGAAACGCCCCCTGTATCAGCGCTACGCGGGCACACTTCTCTTCCAGATGGCCGGGCTCGAGCCGCCCAGCCGGGGCCGTCCGGCCCTTGCCCCGCACCCTGCCACGCTTGACGCCGGCTTCGATGAAGCCGCCTTCAACGATGCCCTGGCAGCGGTCGACCGGATGCTGGAGCGATTGGGCGAACCGGCGTCGCTCGCGGAGCTGGCGGAGGAATAATCGCCCTTCCCCCTCAGCGCGCGAAAAGTCAGCGGAAACGATTCAAAGCCTTGCAGGCAAAAGCACCGGCCTGGCCGGCTGCTGTGCGAAAGGCGCTGCATGTAGGAGACGGGGGCATAACAAGGATTGTGCTGCGGGGAGGATTGTTTTGCAGGAGGGCCAAGACCCTCTTGGCACCCTCCCTTTTTGCTTACCGGGATGCACCCGGTCGGATCGGCGCGTGAGCTGCACGTGCAGACCGCCATGCGATTTCCCCAGGCGCGTCCCGATAAGGATGCAGGGCAGTCCTTAGGCTGTGGTGTGACCACGAGCGGGACGTACCGGCAAGGCAATCTCTGATCGGTGGGTTTGCCGCCAAGGTCGGCGCGGGTCCTCATGGCAAATGGGACGTCATGAAACGGAACCAGATTCCACCTGCCCAACCTGAACCGCCATGGAGAAGAGCTGTCTGGTCTAGCAGGCGCGTTGATGGAGTCTGAACAGGAACTGCACGTTTCGTCGCCCAATCGCGCCGGGGCGCAGAAGCCGACCCAAACGGAGGCGGAAAACCTCAGATTTCTGCGGGTTTCCGGGCAAATTGCAGGCCTGCAAGACGGCTCTTCCCCTTCCCTGTCGGTCTTGTGTGTCGACAAACGCCACCCGCCGCTGCCGCACCATTGACCAACAAAAAAGCCGCGGTTTTCCGCGGCTTTGAGGATATCTTGCAGGTCTGCAAGATCAGCGGAGCAACTGCTCCGCCGTCTGGCTGATGAGCGCCAGCACCTCATCCTTGCTGGCTCCATGGCCCGGTAGTACTTGGATCTGGAAGGCTCCACCCCGGCCCGGCCGCGTGAAACGCAGCACCGGGCGACCGTTCGGCAACGTCACCGTCTCCGGCCCTGTCTTGCTCGCCTTGGGTGTGGCGGCGCTCTTCTTAAGGCGGGTCCGCACCGTTGCCGCCGGCAGGAAGGGCCTGCCCTCACCCGCCAGCGTCTCTTGCTCCGCCGCCAGTTCGTTTGCTGCCGCCAGCACGGCGCTACGGCCCTTCTCGGTTTTGAGCAGCGGTGCGATCTCGGCGGCAGCGGTGATGTTGAGCGCGCGCTTGTCGCCGAACGCCGCCAGCACCTCCTCCGGCAGCCGGGCAATGGTGAGGTAGCGGCTTAGCCAGCTTTCCGAGACGTTAAGCCGCTTGGCCATGGCGTGCTGCTGGCCGCCGTAATAGTAGTCGAGCGCCTGGGCATAGGAGCGGGCGCGCTCGTAATCCGAGATGTCCTGCCGTTCCCGGTTCTCCAAGTCCTGCAGGCGGAAGGCGGCCTCGTCGTCCATGTCCTGCACGGCGACGAGGAATTTCATCTCCGGGTAGTTGTGGGCGCGCAGCCAGCTGATGCTCCAGTGCCGCCGCGCGCCGCAGATCACTTCATAGTCAACGCTGGCGTCGCCCCGGACCGGCCGCACGACGGCCGGGATCTTCTGCCCGCCCTCGGCGATGAGGTTGTCGATCAGGTCCTGGCACTGAGCGAGGGTCAGCTGGTCATAGATGCGCGCGTTACCCTGCCAGATGCGGCAACGGCTTGGGTCGATCAGCCGCTGGGTCTGCACCTTGGTATCAGAGCCCAGCGCCGAACCCAGCGCCGACATGCGGGTGGAGAGGTTGGCGTTCTCGCCCGCACCGGGCTCCGGCGTATTGGCTTGCCGCTTCTCCAGCGCCTGCGAGATGATGGATTTCGCCTTGATCGCCATGGGTCCCTCTCCTCCTGCCCGAGGTCAGGTGTTTTCGTTTCCGTCAGAGTGCCTAGAGCAGCCCGGCCTGCTCCAGAGATTCATAGTGGCTCGGCCAGGTCTTGCGGATCAGCAGTTCCAGTTCCTTGCCATAGGCGTCGAGGTACGACATGCAGCGCGTCCAGGTCTGGCGCGAGGCGGTCGGCTGGCCGATTTCATAGACGGTCTTCAGCAGCATGCCCGCGTTGTCGATCTCCGCCGAGTCCTTCAGCTGCGCCCGCATCATGCGACGTCCCCAGGTTTCTTCCATGAAATGGCTCATCTCGCCGTGGCTGGTCTTGGTATCCGAACCGCGGGAGATGACGACGCGCAGGAACTTGTAGGCGCGCTCGCGCGGCAAGCTGGAAAGCTGCTCCAGCACATCCGTCATCATGGCGATGAACTTGCGGGTGGAGAACAGGTCCACGTTCGACGGCAGCGTTGGAATGAGCAGCGCATTGGCCGCGCGCAGCACGCTCAGCGAAATGAAGCCGAGCGCCGGCGGCGAGTCGAGGATCACCACGTCATAGTTCTGGGCCGCCCGCTCGATACCCTCGCGCAGCCAGTCGAAATGGATGGGGTTGTCCTTCAATAACACCGCCATCTCGTATTCCGAGCTGAACAGGTCGAGGTTGGCCGGAATCAGATCAAGCCCTTCCCAATGCGTCGGACGAATGGCGTAGCTCAGGTCCTCATAGTCCCGGCGCAGATAAGGATAGAGGGTCTCGCCGCCGCCCAGGTCCACATCCGGGTTGATGCCCATGAGGCTGGTCGAGCTGCCCTGTGGGTCGCAGTCCACCAGCAGCACGCGGTAGCCCTTGAGCGCCAGATAGTGGGCGGTGTGCACAGCGATGGTCGACTTGCCGACGCCGCCCTTGAAGTTCTGCACCGAGAGGATGACCGGCTCGTCGGTTTCCGCCCGCCATGGCAGGGTGCCGAACACCCGGCGCATGTTGTTGATTTCAGGCAGCGTATAGCCCACCCGCCGGTTAGTGGCGGACAGTTCAGGCTGGGGCAGACGGCCGGAGGCTTCGGCTTCCCGAATGGATTCGGAGGAGCGGCCAATCATCTCCGCTGCCTTTCCCATCGGGAAGCGCAGCGTCAACGTGCGGCGCTGATTGCGCTGCGAGACCACATCCTCCAGGGCCTGGAACGACAGCTCCGTGTCGTTGCGGAAGGCAAGGATGGTCTCCAGCGTCTCTAAAGGTTCCATGTGCAGCAGGCTCCTTGGACTGGCAACCCCTCGCTTATAGACAGAGCGCTTTGCAAAATGGAACCCCTTTGACGCAGAATTTGCAAACCCCTCCGCTGATTTTACGCATTCCGCCAAATTCCGAGTCGCTCTATGTCCTCGCTCCGAAACCGCCACAGTGTCCCGAAAGCGCTCCCACGCGCGTACCCTCCCTTGTGGATAAGCTCCGCTGCCTTTTCGCGCTTCCGCTGGGTTTTCGCTTTTCCCCTCCGCTGAGTTTCCCACCTGGGTTCCGCTGCCTTTCCGCAACGACTCGTGTTTCTTCCGCTGGGTTTCCGCGCGGCACAGAATCTGATTCCTATAGACCGAACTTGAATCCCTTCCGATATGATTACGAAAAGTCAGCGGGCAGCCCGTCCCCAGCCATGGTGCAACCCGAAGGTTCGAATCGTTTTTCAATTTTTGGCTTGTCTTTTTTGCAAAACGGCCGCCACAGTCCTGTCGCTACGCAAACGACCCGCCACCCCGGTCTGAACTGGCAAACGCGAAAACCCAGCGGATAACTTTGCAAATTTTTCGCTTTTGTGCGTGACAAAGGCCAACCGGTAACCATAGGCTTGCGGTAGAGAGTCGCTAGGGGCCGACGAAATGGACGATGCAATCGACGTAGAGGGGCTGAGGAAGCAGTTGGAGCTGTTTTCCTATGATGCCGCGCCGATCATGGCCACCACGCGCGACCCGCGCGCTCGCAAGATCATTACCTCCATTTGCGAAATGGAGAAGACCGATCCCAAGCTGAGCTTTCTCGACTCGGCCTTCTGCACCATGAGCCTGCCGGCGCGCCAGCCGGCCAACCCCTATAAACCGATTCAGCGCACGGATGGCCGCTATCAATTGTTGATCGCGCCCAAATCAGTGCCCGGCGAGGATGGCGAGCCGGTGTGCTACGGCGTGCCTTTCGGCCCCAAGGCGCGGCTCATCCTCGTCTATATGATGTCCGAGGCGCGGCGGAACAACAGCCCGGAAATTTACCTCGGCAACAGCCTGTCCCATTTCATGCGCCGCATGGGCTATTCCAGTGACGGCGGCGGCAAGGGCGGGGCGCTGACCGGCGTGCGCGAGCAGCTGCGCCGCCTCTTGCGCTGCGAATGGACCATCCGCTTCGTTGGCGATGACAACAGCGAAACCGTGCAGGACGTGGCGCTGGCCAACGCCTACGAGATTTTCCAGGGCGATGCCTTCGTGAAGCGCATCCGTTTCTCGGATGCCTTTTTCAATCACCTGATGCGCCATTCAGTGCCGCTGGACGAGCGGGCGCTGGCCCAGCTGCGCGACAACGCCACCGCCATTGACCTTTATACCTGGCTGGCCTTCCGCCTGCCCAATGTCGACGGCGAGATCGCGTTCGAGTGGGAGAAGGTTCGCAAGGCCCACTTCGGGCTGGAATCGCCCCGGATGCGCGATTTCCAGCGCGCCATCCGCGACGCCTGGATTCGCGTGCAGGCGGTTTACCCCGCGGCCAAGGCCGACTTCAGCCGGCCGGACGTGGTGGTGCTGCGTGAGTCCGCTCCGCCTGTGGAGAAAGACTTCCTGCCCCGCCGCAGCCACCTGGCCCCGGCCCGGCTGCCGGGTCTGGAGGCGTCGCGCCCGGTCGTGGACAATAGTTTTACCTTTCCCTTGGGAAGTCTCAGCTTCGGCGGCCCGGCCGAGCAGAAGCTGCGGGAAGTCGCGCTTGATCTGGGCGGCGGTTGGGATGTGGACCGTATTGCGGACGAGTTCCGCAAGATTATCCGCGAGCGGCCGGGTGAATTGAAGGGCGCCGAGTTGCTGCGTTGTTGGGCCGGCTTCTGCCGCTCCTATGCCGAGCGGCGTGCCAGCCGGGCGTAAGCCGCTGAAAAGAGGCGGGCGCGAAAAGTCAGCGGACTATATCTTCTCTGGTAAAAACGGGGAGGTGATCTTCCATGGATTACGCGACGCTTGAAGACGGCTGCCGCATCGCCTGGCGGATGGACGGGCCAGAGGGAGCGCCGGTTCTCATCCTGGCCCATGCCCTCGGGGCGTCCCTCGACATGTGGGAGCCGCAGGTTGAAGCCCTGCAAGGGCGGCTTCGCCTGCTGCGCTATGATGCCCGCGGCCATGGCGGATCCGACGTGCCGCCCGGCCCCTATTCCATCGAGCGGCTGGGGCGCGATACCCTTGGCCTTATGGACGCGCTTGGAATCGAGAAGGCGTCCTTCTGCGGCATTTCCATGGGCGGGTTCGTGGGACAGTGGCTGGGCGTCAATGCGCCAGAGCGGCTGGAGAAGCTGATCCTCGCCAATACCTGCGCCTACATGGGCCCGCCGGAGAACTGGTTGTCCCGGATCGAGGCCGTCACCACCCAGGGTGTGGCGGCGCTGGCGGAGGCCACGCTGGGGCGCTGGTTCACGCCAGCCTTTCACGAGCGCGCGCCGGAGACGGTGGAGAGCATCCGCCGCCTGCTGCTGGCGACAAACCCACAGGGCTATGCGGGCTGCGCCGCGGCGATTGCCGAGATGGACCTGCGGGACATTCTTCCGGGGATTACCGCACCCACGCTCGTCATCGGCGGCAGCAAGGATAGCTCGACGCCGCTGGATTGCGCCGAGATGCTTTACGCTGAAATCGCGGACAGCCGGCTGGAGGTTCTGCCGTCCGCGCACCTGTCCAACGTTGAGGATGCCGCCGCCTTCAATTCCCTGCTGCTTGCCTTCCTTGGGGAGTGAGTCCGCCTATGGCGGGTTGGGCCAGCCCTACCGCTTCCGTCCTGTCGCGCCATATGAAAGGAGAAGACTAATCAGTCAGGAAGAGGCGGTCGATCGTGGCAGACGAAGTGCCCGTGCTCGTTGGAGATATCGGCGGCACCAATGCCCGCTTCGCGTTGGCCCGAAGGGGCCCGGCCGGGCAGCCGATGATGGCGGAGACGCGTAAATACAAGTCCGCTGACTTTCCGTCGTTCACGGATGCGGTGCGCCGCTATCTGGAAGAAGCGGCGGAGCTTGCAAGAGGCGTGCGCCGGGCGGTGTTCGCGGTCGCAACGGCGGTGCTCGGCGATACGGTGCGGCTGACCAACAGTCCCTGGGTCGTCTCCGCGCCCGAGGCCTGCCGGCTGTTCGGCCTGGAAAGCCTGAGGCTGGTCAACGACTTCCAGGCCATCGGCCGGGCGGTGCCGCTGATGGAGCGGCAGGATCTCGCCCTCATCGGCCCCTTGCCCGCGCCTGACTGGCGCGCGGACATGACCCTTGCCGTCGTCGGCCCTGGCACCGGCCTTGGCGTTTGCATGGTGCGATTGCAACGCGGCGTGCCGCTGGTCCTGCCGTCCGAGGCCGGGCATACGGCCTTCGCCCCGTCGGACGCGCGCGAGGTCGAGGTGCTGCGCCTCTTGCAGCTGCGTTACGGGCGGGTCTCCAACGAGCGGCTTCTCTCCGGCCCCGGCCTCGTTGCTCTGCATGAAGTCCTGTGCGAGATCGAGGGCAGGCCCACCGCCCTGTCCCGGCCCGAGGCCATTACGGAAGCCGCCGCCCAGGCGCCCGATGGGCCGGAGGCGCAGACGGTCCAGCTGTTCTGCGATCTTTATGGCGCGGTCGCGGGAGATTTCGTTCTGGCTTTCGGCGCATGGGACGGCCTGTTTCTTGCCGGCAATCTCACCTCCGTGCTGCTGCCTGCCTTGCAGGCCAGCCGCTTCCGCCAGCGTTTCGAGGACAAGGGCCGCTTTGCCGATGCCATGGCCAGGGTGCCCTCTCTGGCGATGACCCAACGACTCATCGGGCTCAAGGGCACGGCGGCTCTGGCCCTGGATGAAAACTGATCCGCCCGTCGCAGCACCTGCCTGTGTCGAGCGAAGATTAATGCGTATGACTTAGGTGATACCTCCATTTAATTGACAAGATTGAATCCCACGCCGCCGCTTTTCACAATTGGTTGCAGCCGAGACGTAGCTGCAAGCACCGGGCGAACCACCAGAGTGGGGCGGCAGAATATGACAATATTGCAATCACGATGCCGGGCCATTGGCCTGGCCCTGACCCTCGGCCTTGGAGGCCCGGCGCTGGTGACCGCTGCGCCGACGAGAGATGCGGGCGCGGCGCTTTACGACTTTGCCATCCCGCCGCAGCCGCTGGGCGATGCCCTTAGCCTGTTCGCCCGTCAGACAGGCCTTGCCGTTCTGCATCCGCCCATTCCGCCTGGGGAGCTGTCGCCGGGCGTCAGGGGGCGACGAACGGCGCGGGAAGCGCTTGATCGCCTGCTTGCGGGCACAACGCTGGAAATTGCGGCCACGCCGCGTCAGCCTGCCGGCGGCTTTGCCCTGCGCTCGGTTCGTCGCGCGTCTCCCCAGGGTTCCGGGCGCTGATTCCCTTACGGTTTCACGGTCTGGCGCACTCAATTGGCGTCCGTCGCAAGCCGGGTTGCGCCTCGCGGCTTGATTTGCGACCCCATTCAACGCCAGCATGTGTTCATGCTGTGCTTTGCAACTGGGCCGAAATGGCCGATGATGTCTTTCTTATCCAGAGCCGGGCACTAGCATCTCCAGCCCGGTCGATCGGGGCAGCGCTGCGCGCCGGGTTGGGGAGCGCGCTGTCCCGCGCAAGAACATAAAGCAGGCAGGGTGACGGGGAGGCTTTGATCTTGGTTATTTACACAACCGGCTGTTAGCATAGGGGGCGGGGACTCCCGGGGAGGGAGCGCCGCGTGGCATGTTGCGTGTCTCGAGCAATCAAGGGCCTATATGCCTGTGCGTATGGGTACGAGTAGGTTGTAATGTCGAATACCCTGGAGAGTGTGTCGGGTTTGTTTAATCCCAGGCTGGGCGCTTCTGCGTTGGATGCGATGCCGACGGATGCGGAGGTCTTCACCACCTTCGCGCGCATGGCGGCGGATTGTATGGGCGTTCCCCTGGCCGCCGTCGCGGTGGCGGATGGCGAGCGCCTGCGGTTTCTCGGTGAGATTGGCTTCGGAATTACGGAGACGCCGCTTTCGGCTTCGCTCCTCATGCCTCACTTTCGCGCCGGGCAGCCGCTGACCGTGCTCGACATGTCCCGCGACGCCCGCTTCAGCGCCCATCCGCTCGTTGCCGGCGCGCCGGCGCTGCGGTTTGCGGCGGCCGTGCCGCTGGCGGGAAGCGATGGCCGGGTGTTCGGCTTCGTGGCCGGGCTCGATACGGCGCCCCACCTTGAGGGGCCGACGGAAACGCAGGCGCAAATGCTGCAAGGGCTGGCGAGCCTGCTGCTGGCGTGTCTTGCCGCGCAGGGCCGCGGCCGCGAGACGGAGCGGGCGCTGCAGGAGGCCCGGCGCTGCCTTGAGGCGATCTCCAGCCAGGCTCTGGTCGGCATTCTCCATCAGGATTTCAACGGCCGCATTCTCATGGTCAACGAGCGGTTCTGCGCGCTTGCCGGCCGCAGCGCCAAGGTGTTGCGCCGCGTGCCGCTCGAGCGGCTGATGCATCTGCGCGACTGGCGCAAGCTCCGTGAGCTGTTCGATATGAACCGGCCGACCGGTCAGCCCTTCTCCACCGAGGTCCGCTGGGCCCGCCCGGATGGATCGATGCTCTGGTGCGCGGTCGATGTCTCCTTCGTGCGCGACGAGACCGGGAAGCCGGTTTCGCTTGTCGCCTTCATGCATGACATAACCTGGTACAAGAAGGCCAAGGCTGCGCTGAACAGCAGCGAGGAGCGGTTCCGGCTGGCGACCAAGGCCGCGCGTCTGGGCGTTGCGGACTACCACCTGCCCACCGGCGCGTTCAGCTGGTCGGACGAGTTGCGGGCGATGGTTGGCGCGCCGGAGGGCACAAAGCCCAGCCTGCGCCTGGCGCTGGCGGTTCTTGAGCCGGAGGCGCGGCGGACGGTGCGGAACTGGCTGCTGAAGCCGGACCCGAACGTGCCCCTGCGCGAGGGCGCGCATTATATTCGCATCCGCCGTCTCGATAACGGCGCGCTGCGCTGGCTGGAGGTGCGCGTGTGGGCTTCTGCCGCCGATGACGGCGAGTCCGGCCGGCTGGTGCTCACCACCCGCGACGTCACCGAGGAGAAGAATTCCGAGGAACGCGTCCTCTGGGCGTCCGAGCATGACCCGCTGACCGGTCTTGCCAATCGCCGCCTGTTCCTCAAGCGGCTGAGCGCGGCGGTTCAGCAGGCGGAGACGGAGCGCAGCCATGTGGGTCTTCTGCTGTTCGATCTCGATAAGCTGAAGCAGACCAACGACACGCTGGGGCACGAGGCGGGCGACTTCCTGCTGCGGACGTTCGTTGAGCGGCTTCAAGGGCTGCGGCGGGAAGAGGATACGCTGGCGCGGCTGGGGGGCGATGAGTTCGCGCTCATCATGCCCAACCTGTCGGGCAGCCAGCAGATGCTCGATCTCGCCCAAACGGTGCTCGAGCAGATGCGCGAGCGGCTCACCTTCGAGGGCCACGCCATCGAATGCCGGGCCAGCATCGGGGCCAGCCTTTATCCCGAGCACGGCCGCGACGCCAACAACCTCCAGCGCAACGCCGATGTGGCGCTCTACCGGGCCAAGGCGCAGGGGCGGTGCCGTCTGGTGGTGTTCGAGCCGGAAATGCGCTCGGAACTCCAGCTGCACACCTCCATGCTGTCCATGGCGCGGCAGGCGCTGGATACAGGAAATATCGTGCCCTACTTCCAGCCCAAGATCGCGCTGGATACCGGCAAGCTCGTCGGCTTCGAAGCGCTGCTGCGCTGGCGGCATCCGCGCCGGGGCATCCAGGGGCCGGCCCAGATCGCCGCCGCCCTTGAGGACCAGGATCTGGCCGTGGCCATCAGCGAACGCATGTTCGCCCTGGTGGCGGCGCAGATGCGCGCCTGGCTGGATGCGGGCTATGAGTTCGGCCATGTGGCCGTCAACGCCTCGGCTGTAGAGTTTCTGCGCGACAACTTTGCCGAACGCGTGCTCGGCCAGTTGCAGGAAGCGGGGGTGCCGCCCCGCTATCTCGAACTGGAAGTCACGGAGTCGGTTCTGCTCGGTCACCAGTCCGACCGGTCCGATCGCATTTTGCGGACGCTGAGCAACGCGGGCGTGCGGATTGCGCTTGATGATTTCGGCACCGGCTTTGCCTCCCTGTCACATTTGAAGCGCTTTCCGGTTGATACCATCAAGATCGACCAGAGCTTCGTGCGCGACCTGGAGAACGACCCCTTCGGCGGGGCCATCATTCGGGCGGTCATCAGCCTGGGGCAGAGCCTTGGCATCTGCGTCGTGGCCGAGGGCATCGAGACCCAGGCGCAGGCGGATTTCCTGCTGGCGCACCAGTGCGACGTGGGGCAGGGCTATTTTCTCGGCCGCCCCGCCGCCGCCATGGCCGCCGAAAATCTGCTGCAAGGCGTCTATGCGGCCTAGCGCAGCTTTCGAGCAGGGTGGACCATCCTGCGGTTGAAGAAAACGCGACCACCAAAAGGCTCTGGAGTTTTCGCGGCAGCAACTCCATCGCCTTCACCCGTCTGCGCGAAAAGTCAGCGGAAAAAATTCGGGCGGTTTTCCCCACCCGCACGGGCGAGTGGCCCTTCGTGCGCGCTGGCGTAAAATCGGCGTGAGACATTCAGCCTGGAAGGGGAGAGACCATGGCTGCTGGCATAGCTGCGCGCGCCTTGCCATCCTGGAAATTCGCCCGGCGCGTCATCGGGCCGTTGCTGTTGCCGGCGCTTCTGCTTGCCGCCTGCGCCAGGCCTCCCGTCTGCCAGGGCGAGGCGCCGGCATACGCGCTTCCTGGCGCATCTGCGCCTATCAGGGCGCTGGCGCTGCTGAACATGCGATCCATGGAAAATCTTGCCTGCTGGGCTGAACGCAACGACCAGCTTGCCCAGTACGCCCTGGGCATCGCCTATGAGCACGGGCTGGGTGTGCCGGCTGACCGCAAGGCCGCTATGCGCTATTACCGCGCCGCGGCCGCATCGGTGCCGGGGCGGATCTGGGTCTACTCCCCGCCGGTTGGAAAGGAGAGCATGGGCCGGGTCATTCCCGTCGACACCGGGCCGGGCCGCACTGGCCTGCCCGAAGCCCGCGCGGCGCTGGAGCGCCTCACCGCCTCGCGGGACAACGGCGACAGGCCATAAGAACATCCCATGTCTCTGCCGCCGCTTGTCTGACGCCTGCCGGGCGCGCGGCCTATCAGTAGTGCTGGCGCTCCGAATACATCTGCCGGTTGCGCCGACGGCGGCCGGTCAGCAGCGCCGCCGCGCAGCCGACTGCGCCGGCGATCAGCAGCGAGCGCACCGGGTGCTCGGCCACGTTGCGGCTCACCTGGTCCGTTGCGTTCTGCACGGACTGGCGGGCGCTGCCATACCATTCTTGGGCGCGGCCCATCAGTTCCTGGCGGGTGCCTTCGCCCTGCTGGCGCGAGCTGCCGGTAATGTCGCTGGCACCTTGCTGTGCCTTGCCCATGCCGGTCCTCAAAGTGCCTTCAACCCGATCCTGATTCATAACGTCACTCCTGACATTGCCGTGGAAAGAAAAAATCAAAGCGCCATCCCGCCGCCGTCCGGCGCGGCCTTCGGCCGGGCCGGGCGCGCCCCGCGCGGGATGGCGGATCAACGGCGCCGGCCGCGGCCTGTTCCGCCCAGGGCGGCGAAGCGCACCGCCCGCGCCGCGTGCGGAGCATCCGGAAGGCGCATCCTCGCTACATCGCCCGGCGGCGGGCCGACCACTGCATCTCCCGGTCATCCCGGCGGAAGGCCACCATGCCGAGCACAAAACCAAGTGCCGCGGCGATCAGCACGGCGGAAATGGGCTGGTCGGAAACCGTGCGGCCCATGGTGTCGGCGGCGTCCCGCATGGACTCGCGCGCCTGGCCATAAGCCCGCCGGGCCCGGCCGCGCATCCGCTGGCGCATCCCGCGCTCTTCCAGCACCTCGTCTCCGGTCAGGGTGCCAAAGGCCTGCCGCGTGCGGCCCGACATTTCATCCAGGCCGCCTCGTGTTGTCTGCTCGTTCGCCATCTGCTGCCTCCTGTGCGTCAAACTTGGGTCCGGTCCGCCAGTCGGGCGGTCTGGCCGGGCCAGTCAGTGGGTGCTGGGGCTGATGGAGTTCATCGCCCCCATACAGGCCTGTTCGCAGCGGCGGCAGGCCTCGGCGCATACCTGGCAGTGCTCATGGCGCCGGGCATGGCGTTCGCATTCCTCAGCGCACAGGCGGCAGGCGGTGGCGCAGGCCTGCAGGGTTATGCGGATCAACTCTTCATTCGAGCCGGTGCGGCGGGTGGCCACCTTGCCGGTCGTCGCGCACAGGTCCGCGCAGTCAAGGTTCAGGCGGATGCACTGGCGCAACTCCTGCACCATCTCCTCGGCCAGGCACGCATCCGCGCAGGAAATGCAAATTTGGGCGCAATCGTAACATTCCTCGATACAGCGGATGAGAATATCGTTGGTGTTGCCGCGCACGTCGGGGTGCGTGCGGATCATCTGTTCAGCGTGCATGAAATCACCTCTCGCGTTGGCCTTGGGGGAAGAAAAGGGCCAGCCGGGAGAGAGAATGTTCCGCCCGGCTGTTCTCAAAGGAACATCAGCCGGGCAGGGAGGTTCCGGCCCGGTCGTGTTCTGCCTTGCGCTGCCGCCTTGGTCAGTCGAGCCGGGTGAAAAGGCCGTAGAGGGTGGGCTTGAGGTAAAGGTCGATGGCCTGGGGCCCCGTGATGTCCGGCACCAGGCGCACCAGTTCCAGGACGGAGTTGATGCCCGCGTACAGCATCTCAGAGGCCACCAGCGGGTCCACGGCGCGCAGTGAGCCGTCGGCGATTCCGTCTGAAATCATCGAGGCGAAGCGGCGCGAGACGCGGCCGGAGTCGGCCAGTATCGCTCGCCGCAGCGGGTCCGGCAGCACGCTCAGCGCCGAGGCGCGCATCAAGGGGCCCTGCTCCGAAAGCTGGAAGGCGACCAGGCTGGCGGCGGCTGTCGTCAGGCGGGTCCAGCCGTCGCTCTCAAGGGCGCTGGCGGCCAGCTGAGTCTGCCGGGTGATCTCGAAGGTGCGCTCGAAGCAGGCGATCACCAGGTCATCCTTGGCATCGTTGTGGTGGTAGAACGCGCCCTTGGTAACGTTGAGGCTTTCTGAAATCCGCGCCACCGATGCGCCCCGGTAGCCGATCTCGTTGATGAGCCGGGTGGCGGCCATCAAGAAGGCGTCGGCACCGCTGTCCTGCGTGTCCGGCAGGGCGGGTGTCAGGATCTGCGGGGTCCATGCCGCGCCGGGGCGGGCGATGCCGCCCAGCAGCGCATCCAGCAGGCGCGCGGCGAGGCGCGGGGCGTCCTCCGCATCGTAGTGCTCGATCCACACCACCGACCACAGCAGCTGCTCCAGCACCAGGTTGGCGCGGGCGTTGAGGCCGCGTCGGCCGGCCCAGGCCATTTCCGGTCCTTCCATCAGGCCGCGCAGCCGCCGCACCATGGCCTGAAGCGCATTTCGCACCACGCCGGCATGGGGCGGCCGCAGCGCGCGCACTTCGTCGAACCGCGCCATCGGCGGGGCCTCGCCCGCGCGGATGAGAAACTGGTTCTCCAGGTACAGCCGTATCAGCGTCTCCAGCCGGGCAGCGGGGGTGGGCTCGGCGCTGGCGGCCTCGATCATGGCATCCCAGCGTTCGACGGCGCGCACCATGCAGGCGGAGACCAGGTCCTCCTTGCGCGGAAAATAATAGGCGACGCTGGTGGTGGTCAGCCCCACGGCGCCGGCCACTTCGGCAAAGGTTACGCCCCGCACGCCCTGCTGGTTGAGAATATCGACGGCCGCGGCCAGGACGGTCTCCTTGCGCGCGTTGTACCGGTTGGTTGCAGCCGGCCGTGCCGTCATCTTGCCCTCGGGTTGCGTTGCTCTGGGCCCCCGCGTCTTGCCGGGGTCATCTGCGGTGCACCATAAATTGCGCCTTGCCCCCTGCAAAGCAGGCAATGGCGGGGGAGGGGCCTGTTGATGGGGAGGGCCCCCACGCAAAAGCTCTTGAGAACAAAGAAGGAACATGCCAGCATCCGCCTCCTGCGCCGAGGGAAGGAAGGAGAAAAATCATGACCGCATTTGCGCTTGAGGAAGGGCCGGACGGGCAGCCGCGCTGCGCCTGGTGCCTGGCAACCCCCGCCTATCGGCGCTACCACGATACTGAATGGGGTTTTCCGGTGGGCGATGACCGGCTGCTGTTTGAGAAGGTCAGCCTCGAAGGCTTCCAGTGCGGTCTCAGCTGGCTCACCATTCTCAACAAGCGGGAGGCTTTCCGCGCCGCCTTTGCCAACTTCGATTTTGAGATGGTGGCGCGCTTTGGCGAGGCGGATGTGGAGCGTCTGTTGCAGGACCCAGGTATCGTGCGCCATCGCGGCAAGATCCAGTCGGTCATCAACAATGCCCGCCGCGCCGTGGCGCTGCGGGAGAAGGAAGGCTCGCTCGCGGCCTTTTTCTGGCGTTACGAGCCCGACCCGGCGGAGCACGCCCGCCGTGGCGTGGTGGCGGAGACGCCGGAGTCGACCGCTCTTTCCAAGGCTCTGAAGAAGCAGGGCTGGAGTTTCGTCGGCCCCACCACCATGCACGCATTCATGCAGGCCATGGGGCTGGTCAACGATCATGCCCCCGGCTGCATTGTTCACGCGCAGGTGGAGGCGGCGCGGCAGGCCTTTCTCCGCCCGGCCTGAGGTGTCTCCATCCCGCCCTGGGGATTGAGATGGCTCTGAAATGGCTTACAAAGCCCGTTCGTCCATTTCATCTCCAGCCTGCCGGCGGCGTGTCCGGTCAGGCCGGATTAAAGGCAAGGCACAGGTTCTCCATGGCCAAATCCACCCCTGCGGTTGTGACGCTCCAGCGCGCGGGCGCCGATTTTACGCTTCACACCTATGATTATGCGCCGGGCAACCAGCGCGTCGGCCTCCAGGCGGCCGAGGCGCTGGGGGTCAGCCCGTCAGAGGTCTACAAGACGCTGATGGCGCTGGTGGATGGCAAGCCGGTATGCGCCATTGCTCCGTCTGACCAGGAAATCAGCCTCAAGCGGCTGGCCTCAGCGGCAGGCGGCAAGGCGGCGCAGATGATGCCCGTGCCCGATGCCGAACGGGTAACCGGCTATCGCGTCGGCGGCATCAGCCCCTTTGGCCAGCGTCGCGCCGTGCCGGTGTTTCTGGAGGAAGGGGCGCTTCGCCTGCCGCTCATTTTTCTCAACGGCGGCCAGCGCGGCCTTCAGGTGCGGCTTGACCCGCGCGAGATTGTCCGCATCCTGAACGCCACCGCGGCCCCGCTGCTCTAGGCGCAGAATTTCTCCAAGCCATTCTGCAGCGCGTCCTTCGCGGCGCTGTTCCAGGCCGGTGCTCCATGCTCCTTGCACTCTGGGCACAGGTGCAAGCCGTCGGCCTCGCGCCAGCCATCGGGTAGCCAGGCATGGGTGAGCTGGTCATGGCGGTTGAACTTGACCACCATGTTCGCCTCGATATGGCAACCGTCGCAGCGGGCCATGGATGGCCAGTGAAGAGTGTGCAAAATCATCACGCAAATTCCTGGCCTGCTCCGCCGCGCATGGCCTTTCTCCCCCGGCGCTCAAGGCCTAGGGGCCGCCTGATCCGCTCCAGCTCATCGTGCCCGGCATCCGCCGGTACTCTGATCGCCTCTGCGCGCGCTTCGGTCCGATAGTCTGCCATACACGGCGACATCCAAGCGCCGCCCTCATTCATGGCGGGCTCCGGCTGTTCCATGTTCGCGCCGCATCTTGCGCGGCGCTGTTGAAGGCGGATTGGTTTCAAGCAACATGTCACTCACGTTTTTCGGCAAGGCGCGATCCTCACCGACCGACAAGCGGCTGGCCAGGAAAGCCATGGCGTCAGGCGTTAATCTGCGGGTGCTGGTCAGGGCTGTTCGTTATTGGCCAGGTGCTCCGGCTTGCGCCTCACGCTCAGCGGCAGATCAATCCCCGGATTGGGCTTGGCGCTTGGCGAGATGGTCCGCATGACGCTGAGGCTGGCCGCGAAGGTATGGCCGCACTCCACATCCGAGCACTGGTAATGGATTTCCCGGTAAAGAGCCGTGACGGCGCGGCTCGTCCGGGCGACGGCGGGCGCCGTGCAATGCGGGCATTGCATGGCCGGGAGCCGGGGGGCTTTACGCATCTGCTGCATCGAACTGAACTCCGGTCGTCGAGACTTGAGAGGGGTGTGGTCGCTGGATCGTGGGCTGCTGTCTGGCAGGCCGCCCAGGCTTTGCCGGGCAGGCGCGGAGAATGGCGGGATAGGCGCCGGAAACGCCGCAGGGCCTCTCCATATACGCAGCATGCCAACGTCTCACATGGTGCCAATATATACTCATTACTATATCGATATAGCATTTCGTATGGACATTCAATACGTAAAAATATAATCCCACCCTATTCGTTATCGTATAGAGGTTCAGCCTGTGAGCGAGATCGTTGGCGACCGGATCAGGAAGCGTATGGAGGAGCTTGGGCTGTCGCAGTCCGAGTTGGCCCGGCGCGTGGGTGTGCGCCAACCCACCATCAGCCGGCTGTTGCTTGGGGAGGCCGCAGGCTCGCGGCACCTGCATGTGATCGCCCGCGAGCTCGGCACGACCCCGCAGTATCTCACCGGCGAGACGGACGACCCCTCCGAAGGGGCCATGCCGCTGCCGACGCCCGAGCTGCTCGCGGATCAGCTCGACCTGGTCGAGATCAAGGAGCTCGACCTGAAGTTCGGGATGGGGGCAACCTACCTCGATGTGCCGGTGACGCCGGAGAGCCGCTACTTCTCGGCTTCCTGGCTCCGCAGCTATACGACGAGCAGCCCGGACCAGCTGTTCTTTGCGCGCGGCATCGGCGATTCCATGGCCCCGACGATCCTGGATTCTGACATGGTGCTGGTGGACTGCACCCAGAAAACCCCGCATATAGGCGACCAGATCTGGGCCATCGCCTACGGCATGACCGGCATGATCAAGCGTCTGCGGCCCATGCCGGACGGCTCGGTGAAAATCCTCTCCGATAATGAGCGCGTTCCGCCCGAAATCGCCGTCGATGGCGAAATGCATGTCATCGGCCGCGTGGTGGCGGTCATCCGCAAGGTTTGAGTCAGGCGGCCCTGCCGCAGCTCGTGAGGTAGGCGCTGAACATATCGGCCATCGCATCGGCAAAGGCCTCAATCTCCGCGGCCGTGCGCGGTGATTCTGAAAACTGCTTCCCAACGGCGCTCATCGTCTTCGTGATCATCTCGCCTGCCAATGCGCGGCCTGCCTCCGAGGCTTCGGGCAGCGCCTCCCGCATGAAGCTGGCGAAGGCGCGCTCTCCCGCAGCGTGGGCCTCCCGCGCCTCGGGCGCATCCCGATAAAGAGGAGCAGCATCATTGAGCGCCACACGAACCGGAGCCTCATCGCATTCGGAACGGATAAAGGCGTGGACCAGGGTTCGCAGCCGCTCGAGCGGTGGTTTTGCAGCGTCGCCAAGAATCGAGCCGAGCATTTCCGTCGTCTGTCGCCATTCGTCGCTCTGAAGCCGGAACAGGATCGCGGCCTTGTTCGGGAAATACTGGTAGAGCGATCCGATGCTGACGCCGGCCCTCTCGGCCACCCGCGCCGTGGTGAAGCGCTGCGCGCCCTCCGTCGCCAAAACCTGAACAGCGGCTTCCAGAATCGAGGCGACAAGCTCGGTCGAGCGGGCCTGCCTCGGCTGTTTTCTCGAGGAAATTCGGGCTGTTCGGCGATCGGCCATCCGGCGCTCCGGCAATGCGAATAGGAAACGCGACGAATTATTCGTATTTTCCAGCCCAGCACAAGAACGCTTTCATCTGGGATTGGAGACATCAATGAGCACCTTGAATACGGCACCGCTCGCGCCTCTTCTGGATCGTCTGTTTGAGGAAGCCGAGGCCGCGACAAGCCCCGCGCTGGCCGAGATCTCCCGCGAGGAACGGGATCGCCTGATGCGGAGCAAGACCGAATATCTCGATTTCTACGGCCGCCTGAAGGATCTGTGGCTGCCCGTCTCGCGCGAGACCGGCACGCTGCTCTACATGCTGGCGCGTAGCACCAAGGCTCGCACGATCGTCGAGTTCGGCACGTCGTTCGGCATCTCGACCCTGCACCTGGCCGCGGCGCTCAGGGATAATGGCGGCGGCCGCCTGATCACCAGCGAGTTCGAGCCCTCAAAGGTCGCGCGAGCGCGCCAGAACCTGGTGGACGGCGGCCTCATCGATCTGGTCGAAATTCGGGAAGGCGATGCCCTCAAGACGCTGAGCGTCGATCTTCCCGATGCGATCGACCTGCTGCTGCTCGACGGCGCAAAGGCGCTCTACCTCGATATTCTGGGCCTGCTGGAAAGCCGTCTCAGGCCGGGCGCGCTCATCGTGGCGGACAATGCCGACCATTGCCCCGAATATCTGGAGCGCGTGCGCGCGCCTGCCGGAGGCTACATGTCCACGCCGTTCGCCGAGGATGTGGAGCTCTCCATGCGGATCGACTGAAACAGCCGCATCGAGCCGGGCCAGGGGGCCCCGCGCGGCAATAATGAAGGGCAAAACCATGCACGTATTCCTGACAGGCGCCACCGGCTGGGTGGGATCGGCTGTTGTCGATGAGCTTCTGAAAGCGGGCCACCGGGTCGCGGGCCTCGCCCGCGACAAGGGCAAGGCCGAGGCCCTTGCGGCCAAAGGCGCAGCCGTGGTCGAAGGTTCGCTTGAAAACCTTGATGTCCTGCGGCGCGCGGCCTCAGCGGCGGATGCGGTGATCCACACCGCCTTCAACCATGACTTCTCGAAATTTGCGGAAAGCGCTGCCCAGGACCAGCGCGTGATCGATGCGCTCGGCAGCGTCCTTGAGGGGTCCGACCGACCTCTGATCGTCACTTCCGGCCTGTCCGGGTTGCCGCGTGGCGCGACCGAGGCAGACCTGCCCAACCCTGCTTCTGCACGAAAATCGGAAGCGGCTGCGCGCGCGCTGGCAGAGCGCGGCGTTCGCGTCGCAACGATCCGCCTTGCGCCATCGGTGCACGGCCTTGGCGACCATGGGTTCGTCCCCATGCTGATCCGCCTCGCGCGCGAGAAGGGCGTGTCGGCGTATATCGGAGACGGCCAGAACTGCTGGGCCGGCGTGCATCGGTTGGACGCTGCGCGCGTCTACAGGCTGGTTCTGGAGGCGGGCGCGACGCACTCGGTCTACCACGCGGTTGCGGAGGAGGCCGTGCCCTTCAGGGCCATCGCCCAGGCGATCGGCCGGCGGCTTGGTCTGCCGGTTGAGCCGCGTGAGCGTGAACATTTCGGCTGGTTCGCGGGCTTCGCAGGCGGCGACATGTCCGTGTCCGCGGCGCGCACGCGTGCGCTTCTCGGCTGGGAGCCGACCGGTCCGGGCCTCCTGGCCGATCTCGACCAACCCAACTATTACACTGTGTAGCCGCCCGGCTCAGATCGCCCGCCGTCACACGGCATTCTCCAAATTCAAATCCGTCCTGAATCCCTGGTTGCTGAGGCTGTGGCTGACCTCGGTGATGAGCCAGCGGTGGGCGTCGATCTCCGCCTTGAAGCCAGAGAGGGTGACCTGCTGCTCGGGATAGAGGTCGGCCCGGCCGAGCGCCAGGCTGAAGCCCAGGGTGACGATGCCGCGCTGAAGGCGGCCCCATTCGGCGGTGGCGGCGGTGCGGGCGTCCTGTTCTGTCGCATAGACGCGGGACAGGCGCTTGGCATTCTTGTCGCTGCCGACTGTCACGTCATGGCGCTTCGAGGCCTTCACGTCCTGCCACGCGGCGATGACGCCCGTGTAGTCCTCCCGCTTGCGTCGGCTGAAGCGGTGACGGTCGCCCTGCTGGCGCGTAATGGCAACTGAAGGCAGGGGCTGGCCGCTGGCGGTCTCGCCCGCGCCGATCGGCAGGAACAGGAGGCTGCCGTTCTTGACGGTGGCAACCGCATCATAGCGGCGGCCAAGCCGTTGCAGGAACGCCATGTCGCTCTCCCGGCTCTGGATGATGCTGGGCAGGGCGGTCTCGCCAAGCGCGGGCGGAATGCGGGCGGCAAGGCCATTGCGCCCGGCGATGTCATTGATGACCTCGTCCAGCGTTGTGTCATGCCAGCTCTGCTCGCGCCGCAGCCGCAGCTGGGCGGTCATGTCCGCAGAGCGGGCCCGCACGGTCACCACATCGGGCGGGCCGCTGTGCTCGACCTCGTCCACCTTGAAGACGCCCTTGCCGACCAGACCGGCGGGAACGCCCGTCCCCTGCTTCCAGCCCAGCAGCAGCTGGAGGCTCGCGCCTTCCGCGGGCAGGGCGAGCCGCCCGTCGCTGTCATCGACCTGCAGGTCGAGCTGATCGGCCTCGTCGTCGCGTTTCTCCGTCAGCTTGAGGGAGATGAGGCGCGGGCGGATGCGGTCGGTCAGGTCCTGGCCATCCAGCACCACCTTATAGTCGGGGATCGGGTTGCGCGCGGCCATGCTTATTGCCCTCCTGCGATGCGGGCGGCGGCGTCCGTGTCGTCCACCCGCCGCAGCTCCAGCCCGAATTCGATGCGCCGGGCCGTGCCGTCCGGATTGAACAGGCTCTGGCGCTCATCAAGCCCGGTGATGACGAAGCTGCCGAACACGCGCCCCGTGCCATCAACCAGCGGCCAAGCCTCGCCCTGGTCCGCCATGTTCCGCAGCGTGTCGAGGGAGGCGCGCCCGTCCATCAGCTCGGGCGCAACCAGGCCGGAGAGGGAAATGGTCTCCTCGCCGGGCCCGAGGAACTGGTTGGCATCGCGCGTGCCGACGCGAGACGATTGCTCATGCCGCCAACCCAGCCGGTGGCTGAGATCCTGATGGGCGAGGGTCGAGAGGGAAAAGACGAACTGGCCAAGTGCCATCAGCATGGCAGGTCTCCTTACAGTGTGTCCCGGTAGGCCGAGCGGGCGCGGGCTGCGCGCTCGCGCTCCAGCCGCTCGATCTCGGCGCGCACGGCCAGGGCGATGTCCTGCCCGCTGCCGCCCGCCGGGGCATTGACGGTGATGGTGTAGGTGACAGCCGGTCCGGCAGATCCAATTCCCGCCGCACCCGGTTGCGCCATGGCGGGGGTGGCGACGAGGCCGGCGGTGGCGGCGCCAACGGCCATGGCGTCGGTCATGCGCTGGGCGAGCGATGAAACACGATTGAGCGGTCCCTGCTCGCTTGCCGCCAGCCCTTGGGTGAGGCCCGCCATGGTCTGGCCGCCCAGCTCGGCGAAAACGCGGCTGGGGGAGTGGATGCCGAGCGCTTCCTTGAACCAGTCCTTCGCGCCATTGGCCGCCCCCAGCAGGGTTTCCTTCAGCGCTGCCAGCTTGCCGAGAACGCCGTCGATCACGCCCTGGATGAGGTTCGCGCCGAAGGTGCGGAAATTCGCCCACAGCGCGGACAGGCTGGCCAGCGCCCCGGTGAAGCTGGCCGTGACCTGAGCCCATAAATTCGAGAAGTAGGCGGTAATGCCGTCCCAGTTGTCGTAGAGAAGATAAACAATTGCCGCGAGCGCAGCGATCGCCGCGATTACGGCAAGAACGATGCCGATCAGCGGCAGAAGGCCGATCCCGAGCGCTCCGGCGATGAAGGCGAGGGCCGCCAGTGGCGCCAGCAGCACGGCGATGGCGTTTGCCAGCCCGCCGAACACGACCATCGCTCCGGCGAGAACCCCGGCAACCAGCAGGATGCCCTTGGTGAGGCGCGGATTTTCGGCGGCCCACTGCCGCATCCAGTTAATAATCCCAACCGCCTTCTGCGCGAGAAATTCAACCGTCGGCAGCAGCTGCTCGCCGAGTTCGGTTCTGAGTGCGCCAAATGCGCTCCGTGCCTGGGCAACCGCGCCTCCGGCGGTGTTGAGCTGGTCCTGATATTCCTTGCCGGTTGAACTCGCATAGGCGCTGGCATCGCCCACGATGCGGAAGCTGTTTTCCAGCTGGTCGAGGTTGGCGAGCAGGGGCGTCATGGTCTTTGCGGCATCCGGGCCGAACAGGCTGTTCAGGGTTGCCGCCTGCTTGTCCGGGGCGAGCGTCGACGCGCGCTTCATCACGTCGAGAATGGTGCCGGAGGCGTCGGTTTTCATGCCCTTGCCGACCGTCGCCGCATCGAGGCCGAGCGCGCGAAATCCTTCCTGCTGGGCTCTGGTCGCCGCTCCGCCGCGCGTCAGGGCGGTCATCATGTTCTCGATGGCATTCGCGCCCGCATCCGCATCAACGCCTTCTCCGCTCAGCACGTGGCTGAGGGCCGCGATCTGCGGCGCGGTCTTGCCGGCCATCTTGTCGAGCCCGTCGATGCGGCCGATCATGTCCGTCATCGCCTGGCCGTTTGCGCCGTAGGCATTGTTCAGGGCGTTGATCTGGTCGCCGAAGCGCGCCGCCTCCGCGCGCCCAAGGCCGAAGGCGGTGCGCCATTGGGTCATGGCCGCGCCTGCCGCCTCGGCGGGGATGTTCAGCGCAACGGACAGCTTCGCCGCATCCTCGGTCAGGCCCAGCAACTCTTCCCGCCCAACGCCGGCCTGCGCGGCCGAGGCGGCAATCCGGGCAAGGGCATCGCCAGCCACCGGCACGCGGGCCGAGAGATCAAGAATATCATGCGACATGGCGGCGAAGGCATCAGGCGTCGGAAAACTCACCGCCTGCCGCACTCCGGCCATGGCGGTCTCGAACGTCATGGCCTCGCTTGCAGCAGCCACGAGGGGCGCGCCGATGGCCACGCCTGTCTGGAGCGAGGCCGCGCCCACCGCGGCCAGGCCAGAGGCGCCCTGCCGCACCTTCCCGAAGGCCGCCCGCCCGGCCGCCAGCCGCTGGCTCCGCCTGGTTGCCGTCTCGGCGCGGCTGGCCTGCTCCGCGAAGGTTTCATTGGCCTGCGCCGTCTGGGCGCGCAGCTTTTTCTGCCCGTCCACCAGCCGGGTCGTCGAGATGCCGGCGGCCGACAGCCGGTTGCGAACCTCCTGCAGCCGCCCGGCCTGCGCCTGATGCTCCGCCTTCAGGCTTGCGGCGGCGCGGCGGGCATCGTCGAACCTGGCCTGAAGCGTCTGCGCCGGGGCGCCAGCCGTCTGCATCTGGCGGGCAAGCGAGGCAACCTGCCCCTGGGCCGCGCGCATCGCCTGCTCGGTTTGCCTCATGCCCAGCTTGAGCGTTCGGAACTCCCCGATGTCCGCCTGCGTCCGGTTGAGCGCGCGCAGCTGTTCCTGCGTCTCCCGCAGGGCCTTGGTGGCCCGGTCCGAGCCGCCGGCGATTTCGCGCAGCGGTGTGTTCGTCTTGTCCAGCGCTTCAAACAGCACGCGAATACGCAGGTCGCGGTCCATGTCGGGCTCCTTCGGCAGGCGGGGTGGCGCGCGCGGCGGCGCGGGCGCGCCAGGCCATCAGCTCGCTGACGGCCATGGCGCTCATCTCGGAGAGACTCCAGTGAAAGACACAGGCGATGTCGGCCATGGCCTCGTCTACGCTTGCGGCAAGGCCGCCCTGATCCGCTTCGGCAGCAAAAAATCCACCACCTCCGTGCCCATCTGCATCAGGTCGGACGGGTCGAGCTCCGCCACATCCTGCTTGGTCAGCATCGGCGTGGTGATGCGCGGCAGCAGCGTCTCGAGCGCGGCATAGTCCAGTTCGCTCAGGCTCCGCAGGTTCAACCCGCGCAGCTCGCCCGCCTTGGGGCGGCGCACCTGAATGGTCTCGAGGGTCTGCTCGCCGCGCACCAGCGGGCGGTCGAGCGTCACGGTGCGGGTTGCGGTGTCATTCATCGCTTCGGCAAATTCGGTCATGGGTCAGGGCTCCGGATAAAAAGTCATGGGGAAAAAGGCGCTCCCGCCCGCGGGGGCGGGAGCCAGTGGCAGGGAGGCGTTAAAGGCCGATGGCTTCGCGCACGGCGGCGAGACGGTCGCTGCCGCCCACGTTCTCGACCATGTTCAGAAGATCGATCTCGATCACGGTCGCGCCGTTCCAGCTCAGCTTGTAGTAGGAGCAGGCGGTGGTGACGCTGAACTCGGTGTCCTCGCCCGCCTGGGTATCGCCGAAGCCGATTTCCGTATGGCGGCCGCGTACCACCACTTCGATGGCATCGACCGCGCCGGTGCTGTCGCTCTGATAAGCGCCGGCGAAGCGCAGCTGAACGCCGTCGGCGGTGGTG
The DNA here is from genome assembly GCF_022569295.1 of Pedomonas mirosovicensis. Taxonomy (NCBI): domain Bacteria; kingdom Pseudomonadati; phylum Pseudomonadota; class Alphaproteobacteria; order Sphingomonadales; family Pedomonadaceae; genus Pedomonas; species Pedomonas mirosovicensis. Next base: position 362,045 of record NZ_JAKFIA010000002.1, read on the forward strand.
ACGCCATACTGGGCCAGCACGCCCCGCATGGGGCCGCCGCAGGTCCACTCAAGCGTGATGGCCTCCTGGCCCTGGTCGATCAGAACCGGGCCGGACATGCCGCCGCCGCGCCATTCCTCGGTCTTGCGGGTGAGCGTCGGCAGGGTGACGGTGGCGACATCGCCAAGATAGGCGTTGCCGTCGTTGAACAGCATGAAGTTCTTCAGTTTGCGGGGCGCGCCCATAAATTAAGTCTCCAATGTTCAGGCGGATAACGGGGGCGGCCAGCACCGGCCGCCCCGGCGGAATCAGAGGCCGGTTGCGAAGTCGGCCAGGTACTGGTCGGTGATGCGCTGGCGTAAGGTGAGGCTCTCCAGCGGCGGCACGGGGGTGTAGTCGTAATCGATCACCAGTTTGCCGGCGGAAAGCGCGCTCGCCGGGTTCTGCTCGGGGTCGAACCAGGCGTTGGCGTCGATGATGAAGCCCTGGCTCTTCAGCGCGCGGAAGGAGGCGTTGATGGTCTCGACGATGTCGCGCACCAGCGATTTGTGCAGCGGCTTGTCGACCGCCCACAGCAGGCCGTCGGCGATGGTGTCGGAGAGCACCTGCGCCGTGCGGGTGGCGCTTTCGAAGGCGAACAACGGCTCGTCCGAGCAGGTGCGATTGCCCCAGAAGCGGTAGCCGTTGCGGTTGGCGAGCGTGGTGATACCCGCGTTGTTGAGGAGCCCTGCGTCGGTCGTGTCGTCCTGCAGGTCCCAGCTAATGTCGCGGGAGAGACCCATGACGCCATTGACGGCAACGTTGGAGAGGGTCTTGTGCCAGCCCTGCTCCTGGTCGATGCGGGCGCGCAGGCCAAGGGCATAGGCTGCGGCCGGGCGGGTCACGGTGGCGCTGGTCGCGGTGTCCCACACGAGGAAGTCCGGCCAGATCAGCATCAGCTCGCGCGCCGAGAAGTTGTTGCGGTAGAGAATGGCCTCCTCAACCGTCGCCGCCGCGCAACCGGCGTAGGCGCAGGCCCGCAGTTTCTGGGCGACGGTGATCATCGCCGTCGTCACCGGCTGGGTATCAAGGCCGGGCGCGCCGATGATGCGGGGCTTGACGCCCAGCTGGTTCTCGGCGGCGAGCAGCGCCTGCAGGCCGGTCATCGAGCCGTCGGTGCTGGCACCGATCACATTGCTGTTGGTCTCGTCCGCATCGAGGCCCTCGGCCACCCGCACCACGACGACAACCGGGGAAGACTGCGCGGCGATGGCCTCCAGCGTCGGGCGCAGGGTGCCGTCCGTGCCGGCCTTGGCGATGGCATTGTTCAGGTTGGTAATCAGCACCGGCCGGTTGAGCGGAAACAGGGTGACGTCGGCCGATGCGCCGGTGGCGACTAGGCCGATGATCGCCGTGGAGACGGTCGTCAGGCGGCGTGCGCCATCGTTGATTTCGGTAACTTTAATTCCATGCATCAGGTGGGGCTCCTTCAGGTGAAATTGCCGCGCAGCGGCAGGGTAAGACGGGTGAGGCTGTTGGGTGCGGGCGCATCCATGCGGGTGCCCTCAAGGGTGAGGGCAAAGCCGCCGTGCTCGCCCGACAGCGCGATGGCAACGCGGCTGAGGCGCAAGCGCGGCTCCCAGCGCATCAAAGCCTGGGCCACGGCAGCGTAGAGCCGCAGGCGGGTCGTGGGGTTGAAGGGCTGGTCGATCAGCTCTGGCAGCAGGGAGCCGTAGTCGCGCCGGGCCACGCGGCTGCCGATGGGGGTTGTCAGAATATCGTTTATCGATTGGCGCAGGTGGGCCTCGCCCTCAATCGCCTTGCCAGTGGTGGCGCTCATGCCCTTCATTGCGGCGCTCCCGAAACTGCGGTGCCAGCCGTCACCTTGCCGTGAACGTGGGTTTTGAGGCTGATGCCGGCGGCCGTCACATCCTCGCTGGCTTCCAGCTTGCCGGTCACGGTGACGGTGCCGGTGATGGTCACGTCGCCTTCGATTTCGACGCCACCGGGGGCTTCAACGTGCGCCGTGCCGCCGGACGGCAGAACGGCACTCAGGCGGTGCGCGGCGGGGTCATAGGCAAGCTGCGCGCCGTCCTTGAAGGCAAGGAGGGTCATGTCCTCGCTTGCGGGGGCGGCGTTGTGGTCGGAGAACAGGCCGGTCAGCACAATGCCCAGCGCCGTGTCGGCTTCGGGGCAGAGGAGGACCACCTGTTCACCCACCGATGGCGGGGACCAGCTCCGGGCGCTGCCCGCGCGCGGGGCCAGCCAGGGGAGGGGCGGGGTGAGAATTTCGCCAACCTTCACCGTGCAGCGTGCGGCCGTGAGGTCAACCTCGGCAACAGTGCCAATCCGGATCAGGTCTCCGATGAGGCGTAGAATTTCTGGGGTGTCTGTCATGCGGGTAGAATGCCCGCATTTTTCGCTTAAAGCGCGGCCCCCATGTTGTGCAAAAGCGTGTCACAACATGGGGGCCGAAAGAATTTATTTGGAGGGATTATTCAGCGTGTGCAGGGGCGGCCGTAATAACGCCAAGCGCAATTTTATTGGCAACGCCGCGGGCAACTTCCTCAACGCGCTGCCGGGTTGCTTCGGCGTCATAGGCGCCATTTTCATCGTGGCAGGCATTCACCTGCCGTTCGTGCACGATCTCGCCCTGGCGGAACGTCACCGGGACGGCGCGCATGGCCTCATCGTAGGTGCCAATTTTAATTTTCATTAAAGTGCTCCTTTTTTCTCAAAGCTGTGCAGGGGGCGTCGGCCACACTGCCTCACTCGGGGCGGCGGCATAGTTTTCGGGCAGGTCGCGCAGCGCCTGGCGGTAAACCTGCCAAGCCGCGCGCTGCTCTGCGCTCAATGGCGCATCGGGAATCTGCGTAAAGTCGCTCTCACGCAGCAACCGATCACGCTTGCGTCGCAGGGAGGCGAGCAGTTGCTCCGCGCTTGCGGGCGGCGGAGTTCGCGCAACGACCGTGCCATCAACAACGGCAAACACCTTGCCTTCGGCCTGGGCCTCAAGAAGGGTCTTATGGTGCTCGTCTGTTATCGATATCGCATCCACAGGGATGCTGTCGGGGCGGTGGAGAGTGCTGTCGTAAAATCCACCGGTTGAGGGAGAGTAGAATTTGGCCATGTCTAGTATCCAAATGCGATGAAAAACGCCTGTGTCGTCTCCGCGGCGTTAAAAACCTGAAAACTCGTAGTGTACACCGATCCGCTTCGCACGGCCGGGTTATTGTCCTGTGCATCGGCACTGAGGTGAGCCGTGCCCGAGACGACGACACCCATGCAAAGGCTCGGAAAGGCGACGGGGAAGGTCAGGGTGACGGTCGAGTCATTGGCCGCCGTGAACCTGCCCGCCTGAATGATCATGCCGTTGGGCAATTTGCAGTAGCCGTATGCAGATTTGCTTGCGACGAAGTCCGCTAGCTTGGCAAAATCAGAGGCGTGCAGGCCATCAAGCAGATCAGCGTCGAGGCCCGACCCGGATCCGTCATTGCCCGCCGTCCAGACTCTCGTCCATCCGGCTGGACGGGACAGCAGCATCAGGTCCCCCGAGCCGTATAGCGATGAAAGATAGAAGCCTCGGGCCCCGACGTCGCCTCCGCCTAGGCAGGCAAGATACGCAAGCTGTGTGCCACTGTAGCCGTTGTTTGTGTGGAGCGAGAACAGGGTCCCGCCGATGGCCAGAGAAAATGGGTCGGTCACTCCGTCGGCGGGCACACCCGTGGTATTGTAACCCCAGTGCAGTGGGCGGTGCAGGCCGTCGATCATATCCGCATCGAGTCCGGACCCAGCTCCATCGTTACCAGAGTGCCAGACGGTACTGCCCTTAACGCTTAGCTCGCCCCCTTCGGTCAGCGACATTTTGGAGACGCCATTGCTGCCGAGCCAGTTATAAATGACGTTCGAGGTTGTCCCTGTAACATTGTTGAAGAAATTGATCGCTGTTCCGGATACCGAGAGGCCCAAGAGGCCAAGGGTGTTGCCGTAGGTCAGGTTGACTTTGCCTGCGGTGCCGATGCTGCCGGTGAAGTTCGCGCCTGAAAGTTTGGCATAGGCCGAGCCTTGCAGGCCATCGAGCAGATCCGCGTCCAGCCCATTGCCCGCGCCTTCGTCCTTGAGTGCGGCGGATTTGATATCGAGCAAGGAACGGAAGGCCGATGCAGAGGCGGACGTCAGCAGGGATTTAACGAAGGATGAAGGCGCGCCTGCTCCGAACCGGTTGTCGAGCCAGTTGGTGATGGCGGCCTTCAGCCCCTTCGGCGTGACGGCGCGGACGGCATCAACGCCGTTCGTGGTCTCCTCGGATGTTGCCAATTCCACCACGCCCTGGCGTTCGGTGGTGGCAGGCGGGTTGAGGAAGCTGGTGTCACCGAAGGTGATCTGCGCGGCATCAACTTCGGCAAAGGTCACATCGATGCTGAGCAGTAGCATCGCCTGCGCGGACTTCTCCATGATCGGCTCTGCCTGCCCATAAAGGGCGAACAGAGTGCCGTCGGCAAGGTACAGCGCGAATGAGCGCACCGTATAGGTGTCCCCGCTTTCGTCGCGGACGGTCACATGAATGGTGTCGTCGGCCACGGCCTCGCCGGAGAGGGTCGATATCCGTTTGATCTCGCCCGGCAGGGTGGCGGCATTCGGCGTCGGCGTGATGGCGGTGGCAGAGACGCCAACGGATGCCATCAGCACCGGCGCGGTGCCGTTGTTCGCCGCATTGACGAGGGCGGCGCGGCCGGCGTCCGTAATGGTAAGGCTCAATCCGCTCATGCCTCGGCCCTCCGGATTGCGAAGGCCAAGAATGCGGCACAGACAGTCTGCGCCGAAGCTTCAGGGGGGTGGGAGAAGTGTTGTCTCATTGTTTCCTCATGCAGCAAAGGAAAGGCGGGCATAGGTGACGGGGCGGGCCGCGGCGGCGGCCCCAAGGTGGGCGCTCCCCGCAAACCCTTGGGTGAAGGTGAAGTGGCTTCTGGCGGGCTTGGTGCGGGAAACCTCGGCGATCACCGCGTCGACAAAAGCGGCGTCGGCCGGGGTTGCTGCGCCGCCGAGCGTCAGGACCAGATCGAAGGTGTAGGGGTCACCGGCTGGGTCTTTCTGCCACCATTCCCGAATGGCGACCGACCCGCCGAAGCTCTCGACCACCCGGCGCACGCTCTCGGCCGTGCCTTTGCGGCGCTGAATGGCGATGGCCTGGCGCACCCGCTCGCGCTTGACCGCCACCGGCCAATCCGAGGACCAGCTGTCGATGGAAAGCGCCCAGGCAAGCCAGGGCAGCAGGTCGGCGGGGCAGGTGTCCGGGTTCCACAGCTGGCGCAGCGGAACGGGAATGTCCGCCAGCCGCGCGGTGGTGATTTCCAGTGCGCGCTCCAGTTCCGTGGCGTTGGAGGGCAGGAGGGGGGGCCATCATTCGCCCACCCCCGTGTGGATAACGCTGACGCTGGTGCACCAGCTCGCCTGCGTGCGGCTGACGATGATATCGCCGGCGGGGGAGAGCAGCCTGACATTCTGCACGCCCTCGGCGTGCAGGGCGGCGTAAAGGCCGGAGAGGGTGACGTCGCGCCCCAACCGGTGGCTGGCCGCGATGTAATCGTCCAGCCGGCGGCGGCTCTCCGCGAGGACGACGCTGCCATCGGGGCCGGAGAAGGTGGTGATCTCGGCCTGAACCTCATAGGGAATAATCGCGGCCGATTGCACGATCACCTGATCGGTCAGCGGGCGCACCGCCTCGTCCGAGACCTTGGCCGCCACCGCTTCCAGCAGCGCGGCGGAAGCTGTGCCATCGCCAGAGCGCGACAGCACGGTCACGACCACCGTGCCTGGCGTCGGGCTGGTGGCCGAGGCGTCGAGCACGTCGCCATCAGCGGAGAGCGCATGGAAAACATAGGCCCCTTCCGGCCCGGCGACGGAGTAGCCTTCCGGGGCCAGCACCATGCGCCGGCGCAGGTCGGTGTCGCTTTCCATCGTGGGCGAAATGCCGAGGTCCGGATTACCGGGGGCGAGTTCTAAGCGCGTGATGCCGAGGAGGGCGGCAAGGTTGTCGAGGTCGGCCCCCGCCGCATAGGCGGGCATTACGGCGCGGGCGGCCTCATTGATGCGCTGGCGCAGCAGCAGCTCCCGGTAGGCGGCGACCTCTAACACCTTGACGGCAGGGTCGGATTCAACAACCGCGTCGAAGTCCGGCAGCAGCTCGCGCAGCCGTGCCAGCATGGCGGCGTAGATGGTTTCATAGGACAAGATCTCAACCACAGCCGGCGCGGGCAGTTTGGAGAGATCAACGGCGGTGAAGGTTTCGGTTTGCTCTGTCATGTCTGGCATGACACCAGCACCGGCCCGTCTGCGGAAGGGAGCCGTTGTTGTGGAAAAGGGCGCCACAACAACGGCGAGATTTTTTCGGGCGGAACGAGCCGAGAAAAAAGATGCGGGGGAGCGGGCGCGCGGCCCTGCTCCCCCGCTTGCTCAATATTCGCAGTCCTGAGGCGTCACGTCAGAACACGGTTTCATCGCCAAGCGCCAGCGTTTGCAGCCGGGCCGTGTCGGGCACATTGTCAAAGCCGGGGTCATAATCCGGCTCTGGCACGTAGGTCAGGGTGTACCCGCCGCCTTCACGGGGCTCGGCCAGCACGGTCTCGCTCAGGTCCAGCACGATTGTGAAATTGGTTTGGCCGGTATCAAAGGTTGCTATCTCAAACGTGAGCGCCTCGTGGGCCGGCTGGCGCAGCCGCTCGGGCTGGTTGCGCTCCAGCCAGGCGAGCACCGGCACCATGATCGTATCGAGCCCTCCGGAAAAATCGTTGATGGTGACGGTAAGGCTGTAGCGATACTCAAAGCTGAGGGTCGCGGACTGCACAATGGCTGTCCGCCCCTGGCCGATGGAAAGCGTCAGGCGTTCGGGGGGCAGGTCGGGCAGCGCCTCCAAAAGATGCTGGCGGAGTAGGTCAGGCTTGTTCATTGCGGGGGTTCCTTACAGCTGTTGGGCGCATGCCAGGCGATGAGCCGCTCAAGCTGGCTCGTTGCCTCGGCATAGCTTTGGGCAAGGCGCACGGTGGCTTCCCGCACGGCCTTGGGCATGACGGCAGCTATTCCCACCGGGAAGCCATCCGGGCGTTCAGGGCAGGTAAGCAACTCGGCCGGCGGCGTATCGCGCACCTCAATGGCTACCGCAGCAGGCGCTGTCTCCGGCGCTTGGTGCGCGCAGGCCTGCAAGAGCGTTGAGAGCAGCAAACCAGCTGCCGGTGACCTCATCATCATGAATCTGCTCCTCGGCGGTGTTCATTGTGGCGGTGGCGGCGCGCGCGGCCTCGTGCGCGGCAGCGCGTCGCCTGGCGTCTGCGGCCTGCTTGTGCTCGCGCGCCTGCATGGCGGCGATCAGGCGCTCGGCGGTCGCCGCCTGCGTGTCGCGCCTGAAGGCCGCAAGCTCCCGCACTGTCCGGGCGCAGGCCACGCCGGGGTCGCCCTGATCGGCTTCAAAGGACGCGCCCGCGCTCGCGCAAATCCGCTCGGCCATGGCCTTGAGGTCATCCCGTTCGGCCCTGACCTTGGCGAAGGCGGCGTAAAGACCGGCGGCCGTACCGGCGACGATGAGCAGGGTCAGATAGTCCCGCTTGCCGGTGAGAAGGCGGAAGAGGCTATGCAACATGGCCATGGCCTGCACCCCAGATGGCCTTGGCACGATCCAGGCAGGCGCGCCGGCTGGCGAGGCCGTTCAGCCCGCCGTTGATCCGGCGGGTGATGGCTTCCAGGTCATCCTGATCGGCAAGGGAGTTGAGGCCATGGTCAGCCCAGAACAGGCAGGCGATGAGCACGGCCAATTCCGGCTCGGCCGCGCGCTCGGGCTGCCCCACGAGATCGATCCCGAGCCGGGCGCCGTAAGCCACGTAGTTGGCCTTTCCGGTCAACTGGAAAATGCCCCGGCCGCGAAACCGCTCGCCATCGCCGCCGGCATTGTTGCCCAGGCTTCGGCGATAATCGTAGCGCTGCAGATAATCATCCCACGGATCGGGGTCTGGCCCATCGCCCGAGCCCAGCTCGACGAAATAGCGAAAGCCGCCGGTCTCGTGTGCGGCCTGTGCCAGGAAGTGGGACATCCGCAGGGGCGTCGTGATGCTGAACCGGCGAAAATCGCCGGCCATGGCCGCGCCGAGCAATGGCCCGAGCGCGCCGAGCGGGCGGCCCGCCACATAGCCGCACCAGGCGGCAAGACTTCGGGGTCCCCATATGCCGTCAATGAGGCCGGGATCGTAGCCGGCCTTGGTGAGGTGGACCTGCGCGGCGAGACTCTGGTCGCGGGAGATCATCGGTTCCTCCCCAGAAGATTTTTCAGAAGGCACGGAATATCAGCGGCCAGTTCGCCGGCCGCGCGGGTGAAGCGCGGCGCGGCCTCGAATGCCACCATGGCGATGACGAAACCGACAGCCTGGGCAACGAAGGGGGAGAAGTCGAACAACTCGGCCGCGGCCAGCGTTACATAGTAGCTGACGCAAATGCCGGTGACCCATTGCACGAGGCGCTGGCGCCAGGAAAGTCCCGGTCGCCACGCCTGGCCCACGGCAGAGCCCAGGGCGGCGGGGGGCGAGGGCCGCCACGGCGGTTTGCGCCGACTCCCACAACTCGCTCGAAAACTCAGAGAAGGTCATCACGCTAATCCCACAGCTGGATCAGGGGGAGGCTGGACGGTCCGGGGCGGAGGTCCGGCACGGCAACGCCAATTCCGACGGGAAGAACAGGGCCAAGGTCGGCAAGTCCGGGGTTGGCATCCAGCACAACAGGCAGAGCGTCCGCACCGAGGCCGGTTTCCCGCCAAAGTAGCGCATCGAGGGTGTCTCCTTGGGTCGCGGTCAGCATCAGTGGCATGGGCTCGGCTCTCCGTTATTCGGGGTGTCGGGGGGCGTGCGCCTGATCGGCGAGCCGTGCCTTCAGCGGCGGCATGGGGGATGTCGATATCGGTCATTGTCCCTCTCGGCTGGCGGCAATCAGGTCGGGAAATTCAATTAGAATTAGAAGGGATGGGGTGCCGGCGCTCAAGCAGGGGCTGTTGTTCACGGCGCCCCTACAACAGGAGGGAGCCAATGGCTCTGGGCCGCCCCTGCGATCACTATGGGCAGGGCAGATCGCTGCATTAGCGGCTGGCGGGCGCGGCGCGAAAAGTCAGCGGAAAACCCAGGCGCTGCCCACCCATGAGAAGGGAGGCGGGCGGCCGTCTGCGGTCAGGTTTCAGCTAAGTGAACTTTATCAAAATTAAGTGAGGATGAACGGGATGTTGACTTGGCCAATGAATTGGTTACGTCTCTTCCCGAAATGAAGTCGCGATCCTTAGATGTAATATTTATAAACAATTAGATATTTTATAATTTGTATTTTTAATTCTTCTAAATTGTCCCGGCTCGGGGCGCTGCCGATCGCTTTTTAAATAGTTCCACGCAGATGTGCCCGGTCCTTGCGGAGAACAACAACAATGATATCTCTCTGCGTCTCCTCCCGTTCCGTTTATCGCAACCACGCCTCCCGCGGTGTCGTTGCTCTCATGCTGCTGGCGGCGGTGGCGTCTGGCCGCGCTTCTGCTCAGTCGCAGGATGTGGGCATACCCCAGTCCGGTTCCCAGGCCGGGGATACGCCGAACGATGTCGAACCCGCTGCGGGAATCGGGCCAGACACTGCCCGCCCCGTCCCGCAGGACCATTATCTGGAATTCAAGCAGATCGTCGTCACCGGCTCGAACATCCGCGGCATCGGCATTTCCGCCGGCTCTCCGCTCACCATCATCGGCCGGCCGGAGATTGAAAGCTCCGGCTATGCCACCACCCAGCAGATCCTTCAGCTGCTGCCGCAGAATTTCGGCGGCGGCGCGGCGGAGGATACGTCGCGCGGGGCCGAGGCGATCTCTACGCTGAAGCGGCGCACCTCGGGCATCAACCTGAGAGGCCTGGGCAATGTCGCCACGCTTGTGCTGCTCAACGGGCGGCGCATGATCGGGGCCAGCGATAACGGCGATATTCCCGATATCTCGCTCATCCCCACCTCCGCGCTTGAGCGCATCGAAATCCTTCCCGATGGCGCATCGGCGGTGTACGGGTCCGATGCTGTGGCCGGCGTCGTCAATTTCATCCTGCGCTCGGATTACGAGGGGGCGGAGACCACCCTGCGCTATGGCTCCTCAACCGAGGGCGGGGTTGACGAATATCAGGCGGCGCAGACCTTCGGGTTTAAGTGGAACGGCGGCAACCTGCTTTTGACCGGCGAATATTATCACCGCGACCGGCTTGATTCCGCCGACCGCGATTTCGCCGCCACGTCGGACCTGACCGCGCGCGGCGGCACCAACTGGAGCAACTTCTACTCCGTTCCCGGCAATATTATTAATCCGGCAACCTTCACACCAGCCTTCGCCATTCCGCCGGGGCAGGATGGGCGCAATCTCACGGCGGCCGATCTCCTGCCGGGGCAGACCAACTTCTTCAACACCCGGCAGGGGGTTGATCTCTTGCCCCGGCAAAATCGCTATAATGTCTTCGGTCGGGCCAATCAGGAACTGAACCCGGATCTGAAAATCTTCGCTGAGGTGTTCTTCGCCCAGCGCAAGGCCAAATATCATGATGGCTCGCAGATCTGGCCGGTTGTGGTCACGCCTGCCAATCCCTTCTGGGTCGATGCGTTCGGCACCGGCCAGCCCGTCATCGTCGCCTATAATTTTTATAACGATCGAGGGGCGGAGGCCAAGTTCGCCAACCAGAAAACCTGGCAGAGCACGGCGGGCCTCACCTACGACGTCGCGGGCGACTGGCGGGTCAACGGCTATTTCACCTATGCCAAGAGCATCGGTCACCTGGATTTGGGATCGAGGCTGGATCAGGACGAGCTGGCCGCGGCGCTCATCGATCCTAACCGTGAGACGGCGCTCAATGTCTTTGGCGACGGGAGCGCGAACAACCCTGAAACCATCGCCCGTATTTTCAGCGACGACAGTTATCAGGATCGGGTGCGCTCGCGCTATTGGGCGGTCAACCTGTTTGCGGATGGCACCGTTTTCGAGGTGCCGGGCGGCCCGATGAAGGTGGGCTTTGGCGGCGAGTTGCGGCGCGAGCGGCTGCGCTCCGTGGTGGACGTGGATACCTCGCGGTTCAACCGCCGCGTGGCGGCGGCCTTCGGCGAGCTTTATGTGCCGTTTGTCGGTCCCCGCAATGCCATGCCGGGCATCGAGGCGCTCAACGTCTCCTTCTCCCTTCGGGCGGAGAAGTATGACGACAAGGAACTGGAGCCTGTTGCCTTCAAGCGGGATGACGCAGACACCATTAACCCCAAGATCGGGATGAATTGGACAGTCACGCCCGGCCTCATCCTGCAGGCCACCTACGGCACGGCCTTCCGTGCTCCCAGCCTTGGCCAGCTGGCCCAACAGAAATCGCTGTCCTTCGGCCCGGTGAACGACCCGCGCTCGCCAACAGGCACGACGCAGGCTCTCTTTATCAGCGGCACCCAGCCGGACCTTGAGAACGAGACGGCCGATACCTGGACCCTGGGCGCGGTCATCGCGCCGCCGTCCATTCCCATGCTGCGCCTGCAGGGCACCTATTATAATATCAGCTTCACCAACCGCATTACGGGCGCGGCCATTCCCACGGAGATGATCGCGAACGAGGACCAGTACGCTGAGTTTATCACGCGCAACCCCAGCCTGGCGCAGCTGCAGGCGGCCTGCGCCGGGGCTGTTCTTGGCTTCACGCCACCGGTTGTCTGCACGACGCCGGATCTGGCTGGCGTCATCATCGACCTGCGAACCGGCAACCGCGCCCGCTATACCACCGAAGGGTTGGACCTGGCCGCATCCTACACCATCGACACGGATGCTGCCGGCCAGTTCAACCTCATGGCCAACGCCAACTATGTGTTCAACCTGAAACAGTCTCCCACCCGCGTCGCACCGGCCATCCCCATTCTCGATACCTTCTCCAATCCGGTCGAGCTGCGGGTCCGGGGCGGCGTGGCATGGACCTCCAATTTCGGCCTCTCGGCCCATCTGTTTGCCAACTACACCGACTCCTACCGCAACAACCTGGCGATCACGGATGAGAAGATCAGCTCCCATACCACGTTCGATCTGACGCTCACCTACCTGACCGGCGACCGGCCGGGGACCCGCTGGCTGAGAGACATCGCCGTCAGTTTCAGCGCCACCAACCTGTTCGACAACGATCCGCCGTTTGTGGATGTGAGTGGCGGCTACGACCCGGAGAATTTCGATCCGCTGGGTCGCTTCCTGTCCCTCACCATCACCAAGAGCTGGTAGCCGCCACCGGCCAATCTGCGCCTTCGCCCTGAGGAGACGGTGCCATGTCTGCGTCAACTCCGGCTTTTATCAAAACCATCGGCTTGCTGGCAGGGGCGGGCTTGCGCGTGGCCCTTGCCCTTGGCCTGCTGGCCGCCCTGTCCCCAGCGCAGGGCGGCGCGGCTCTACAGGCTCCGGCTGCGGGAGAGGCGGTCCATCCCGCCGGCCGGCCGGTCACGGTGGAGGATCTGCTCGCCTTCCGCCGGATCATCGAGCCCTATGCCTACCAGAGCATTCCCGAGGTATTCACCTTCTCGCCGGATGGCAGGCGCTTCCTCCTCGGCACGCGCACGGTGGACCCCAAGCGCCTCACGTCCGAAGAGCGTATTCAGGTCTACGAAGTCAGCGACGTTCTGGAATACCTCCGCAAGCCTGGGCACGCGCCGCTGCCGGAAGGGCGGGTTCTGGTGCGCTGGGTCAACACCGATAACCTGAACCACTATGGTATCTATCTGCGGTTGCGGATGCTCCATTCCTTCAGCTGGTCGGCCGATGGCCGCACTCTCTATTTCATCGGCAAGACCGACGACGCGCCCGATCAGGTTTATTCAGTCAGTGTGGAGTCCGGCAAACTCACCCAGCTGACCCATGCCCGAAATCCCATTCTGGCATTTCAGATCAACGAGGCGGCCCGCCGGCTGGTCGCCACGGAATGGGTCAACCCGGCGGCTGGCCTGGCAGCGGAGAAAATCGCCATCATGGCCGGGCTGCACCAGATGATGGATCTGGCCTGCATCGGGTGCGACCGCTATGGCGTCCGCTCCGGCGTGCCCCAGCTTGTCGTGCAGGAGTTGGGGAGCAAGGCCCCGCCGCGCGTGCTCGTCGGCCCTAAGCAGGCGCGCATCGATCGCTTCCAATCCTTCTGGATGTCACCGGACGGCCGCAAGGCCGTCGTTGCCGTCTATCCCCCGGCGGAAAAAAACTGGGATGCGGATTATGGCCGGATGCTGGAGAACAGCACCAATTCGCCGGACCCGGAGGACTCGCGGTTCGCCCACCTCTATGTCAACTTCTCCATGCGGCCCATCCACCAATATTATTTTCTCGATCTGGAAAGCGGGGACTTCCATCCCATCCTGGATGCCCCCACCCAGCCGGGCACCAACGGCGCGATCTGGAGCCCGGACAGCCGCAAGGTCCTGCTCGCCAACACCTACCTGCCGGTTGACGAAGGTCCGGCCGAAGCCCGCGCGCTGCGGCGCAAGTGGCCGTTTCTCGCCGAATATGACGTGGACAGCAAAACCTACCGCCCGGTGCTTGCTCTTGCCGGGGATTCGGCAAATCCGGTCGATGGCCAGTGGCCGCATATTCTTCAGGTGTTCGGTAACGACGCCATCGTGATCTCGCGCGTGCGCGCCGATGGCGGCAAGATCAGCCCGCTGGTCGCATCCTGGGGCGGCAAGGACTGGACTATTTCAGAAACCGGCGCCCCGGCTGTGCCGGCCCCGGTTGAGCTTATGGTGCGCGAAAGCCTGGCCACGCCGCCGGAAGTGGTGGCGCGTGATCCCTCCAGCGGTGTTGAGCGGCCCATTACCAATCTCAACCCGCAGCTGCGCGATCTGCGGCTGAGCCCGGTTTCGGAGATCGAGTGGAAGGACAGCAAGGGGTACGCCTGGCAGGGGGCGCTCATCCTGCCGGATGGCTACCAGCCGGGGCGTCGGTATCCCCTTGTCATTGAATGCCGGAATTATGACCGCAATCGCTTCGTCTTTGGCGGGCAGGCCGGGCTCACGGCGCCGTTTGCCGGGCGGGCGCTGGCGGCCAAGGGGATCATGGTGCTGCAAATGCCGGCCAGATCCTATCAGGCTCCGCCGTTCAATATGCGCGATGATTTTGTGTCGACCCAGCGCGGCATCGAGGCGGCGGTCGCTCACCTTGTCGCGCGCGGCGATGTGGACCCCGCTCGCGTCGGCGTGACGGGGTGGAGCTACACCGGCGCGCCGGTGCAGCATGCCATCACCTTTTCGCAGACTCCCTTCGCTGCCGCCATCATTGCCGATGCCATGGGTACGGGCACGGTCAACTATGCCAACCTTTACGGGTTTATTCCGCCGGGCATGAATTATCAGGAAGAGATGCTGGGCGGCGCGCGGCCGTGGGGAGAGCGGCGTGATGCGTGGGTGGAAAACAGCCCGGTCTACAATCTTGACCGCGTGCACACGCCGCTCTTGATGCACAGCTATCTTCCCGGCGGCGTTGTCAGCTGGTGGGATATCTACGCCATTCTCCGCCGTCAGGGAAAACCGGTGGAGCTGTGGCAGTACATCGATTCTGACCATGCGCCGCAAAAAGCCCGGCCAGCGCCTCCACGCCCAGAAAATGGTGGTGGACTGGTACGCCTATTGGCTGAAGGGGGAACGCGACCCCGATCCCGCCAAGGCCGCCCAATACGCCCGGTGGGACGAGCTGCGCCAGCAGCACCTGGCCGATGTTCAGCGCAGTCAGTCCGCCCTCGGCTCCGCCTCTGCCGCCAACCGAACGCAGCAGGCGGGCCGTTAGGATTGCCTGTTTTTCTGCGGTGGGCGGTCCCGCCCGCCCCGCCCTTCAGGGCGGGGACAGGGCGTCCTGGATCAGGCGGCGATTTTGCTGGCCTGGCGAATGGCCGGCAGCATGTCCTCGGGTTCTGGCCGGCGGGTGTAGTCGGGGTTCACCTCGGCATAGAGGATCGTGCCGTCCTGCGCGATCACGTAGCGAGCCGGCATCGGCAACGTCCAGCTCGGGTCGCCATTGAAGGCGGGCAGGTCGTTCTTCAAGCCCTGATAAAGTTCGATCAGATAGGCGGGCAGCTCGAAGCGCAGGCCGAAGGCCGCGGCCACATCATTGCGCGGGTCCGAGAGGATCGGGAAATCAAGGCCGTTCTGGCGTACCGACTTGCGGCTGTTGACCGGCGTTTGGGGAGAAATGGCGACAAGGTTTGCGCCCAGCGCCCTGAAATCCGGCAGCGCTGCCTGCAGTGCCTGCAACTCCATGTTGCAGTAGGGGCACCACACGCCGCGATAAAAGCTTACCACCAGCGGGCCGGCAGCCAGAAGAGTGGCGGAGGACACCGGGTTTCCATCGGGGTCCCCGAGCGTGAAGTCGGGAGCCTTGTCGCCGGCCTTCAGCGCGCGCTGGGCCGCGCCCGAGGCAATCAGTTCGGCGGTTGCGCGGTGCATCGTCTCGATAACCGACGGCGGCACGTTATACGGCGGCTTGCCCGCCTCGAAATCGGCCTTGAAGGCGTCGAGCTTGGCCTGCAGGGTCATGTCCAGTCTCCTTGGTCTCAAAATCAGGCTTGTCCCCATCGCTGCCCATCAGCGATGCGGCGAAGTATTGGCTATTCCGGGGAACGGTGGCAGAAACGTTCAGGCAATAATGGTTATTCCTATGGGGAATGGCATGGACCGGCTTCAGGCGATGACCACCTTCATCCGGGTGGTGGAAAACGGCTCCTTCTCCGGCGCGGCGCGGCAGTTGAATGTGGGCCAGCCGGCCGTCTCCAAGACCATCGCGCAGCTGGAGGGCCGGTTGCAGGTGCGTCTGCTGCTGCGCTCAACGCACGGCCTTGCGCCCACCGAGGCCGGCCAGCGCTTCTACGAACGCGCCCTGCTCGCCCTCCGGGAGGTGGAGGAAGCCGAGCTGGCGGCCCGCGGCGCGGGCGCAGGCCTGTCTGGGCGGTTGCGCGTGTCGGCGGCAACCACGTTCGCGCGGTTGCATATCATCCCACGCCTGCCGGCGTTTCTTGCTCGGCACCCTGATCTGGAGGTCGATGTCATCCTTGATGACCGCATCATCGATCTGGTCGCGGAGGGTATTGATATTTCCCTTCGCATGGGAACGCTGCTGGATTCCAACGCCGTTGCGCGCAAGCTTGCGGCATCGCGCCGCTCGGTGCTGGCAACGCCCGCCTATCTGGCGCGGGCGGGTGAGCCGCAGACGCCGGCTGATCTCCCCAACCACCAGGCGATCATCTACAGCCAGGCGGCAAGCACCTGGAGCTTCCGGCGCGACAGTTCGGAAGTATCGGTGGCGGTGCGGGGCCGTGTGCGGGTGAGCGCGGCCGAGGGCATCCGGGCTGCCGTGCTGGCGGACATGGGCCTGACCATCGCCTCGGACTGGATGTTCGCGCCCGAGCTGGAAAATGGGCTTGTCCGGCGCGTGCTGGAGCCGTGGTCTCTGCCGCCGATCGACCTGTGGGCGGTTTTTCCCACCGGCCGGCTCGCCAGCGCCAAGGCCCGCCAGTTCGCCAGCTTCGTCGAGGCGGCGCTTGCGGGGTAAGATCAGGCGGCGGGCAGGGGCTCGGCCGGCGGCATGGCCGACCACTGGCGCGCCCAGCTCTCGGCCCCCAGCGCGCTGAGTATCGTGGTTCGCATCAGGCGGCTTTGGTGGCCTTCCCTCTGGAAGGCCTGCTCCACCGCCTGCCGGTTCAGCAGCCCCTCCCGCACCAGCGCGCCGTCCAGGAAATAGCCGCGCAGAAAGCCGAAATTGCGGGTGACGATCTGGTCGGTGAAATTATTGATGCCGCCCTTGGTGAGCCGGCAGAGAATCTGCGGCGGCACCATGTCGCGAAAGGCGTGGCGCGCCAGCCCGCGCGGGCGCCCGCCCAGGCCAAACATGTAGGCGGGGATGCGGTAGATCGCCTCCAGCACCGGCTGGGAGATCAGGGGATGCACGGTCTCGATATCGTGGTGGGGCCGGCTCGGATACCAATGTCGATTGGCCAGGGCGGTGGCATTGATCTGCATTTGCTTGGCCGGGGGCACGTTTGCCGGCAAGGGGCGGGTCAGCATGTCCGCAAGGTCATGTTCGAACCGGGGAAAGATCGCCCGCATGTGGGCGATGAAATGCGCGTCCATCGTGGGGGATGGGAGAGGGGCCCTGTGTGCCCGCACGCCGGCCACGGCGCGGCGGGCCACCTGCCACACCGAAACCCGCTCCAGTTGCGCCGCCTCGTGCGCCATCTTGAGGAAGGCGGGGTTGAACCCATGCATCCACAGATAGTCAGTCGCGCTGGCCAGGTGGAGCAGGCTGCCGAAAATTTCGTCCCCGCCGTTGCCATCGAACACGGCGCGGGCTTCAAAGGCCCGGGCCATTTTTGCTTGCCGGGCGCTGCGGGCCAGCTGCGCCAGGATCAGCATCGGCTGGGCGGAAAAATGAATTTTTGAGGCCTCCCGCAGCGATACGGCCTCGGGCCGCTCTTCCAGCTCCATCAGGTCCGCCTTGAAGCGCGCGCACGATAGCCGGGCGTAGAAACGCTCGTCAGAATCCGCCGTGCCCGATTGGTAATTGAGGCACAGCACGTCGTCCGGCGATATCGCGCCGTCGAGCGCGGCCAGCACGATGGCGCTGTCCAGCCCGCCTGAAAGCAGCAAGAGAATGCGACCGTAAATCATGCCCCAGCCGCGCACCGCCTGCACTACGGCGGCGCGCAGCATGTCGGCCGCTGCCTCTACGCTTGTGGGTATGTCGCGCGCGGCAATTTCTTCCGGCCGCCAGAAGGTGCGCGTCTCAACGCCGGCGCGCGTGATGCTGAGCCAGTCGCCCCCGCGCAGAGAGCGCACATGTTTCAGCCCGGTGTCCGGCAACTCCTTTGCGGGCATTTGCAGGTGCCGCGCCACATGTGGCCAGTTGATATCCGGCGGCGCCAGCCCGAGGGAGACAATGTCCGCCGCATCGTTGAAAAAACAATGAAAGTCATGGTGCTCCACATGGAAGCAGTCCAGCCCGCCGGTGGGGTCGCGCGCCACCGCAACGCCCTCCGGGCCGGGAAGAAAAGCCACATACCGGCCCCAGACCAGGCGGTGCAGTTTCTCCGGCCCGGCTTCGGCCAGGTGTTTTGCGGTCGCCTCATTGAGGATGCCGACCGGTGTCGCCGCTGCGTTCTCGAACAGGGTGCCCAGCACAGCCCCGCCGGCGGGAAGAACATGGGCGCTGAGGGCGGTGCCTTCGCCCGGCGCTTCCAGCACGGTCAGCGCGGCTGTCGTCACGACCGGGGTATAGGCCGGCCTCCGCTGCGCCAGCCGTGCGGCGCAGGCGCCGATCAACCGGGCGGCGGCCTCTGCCTTGCCGGGTTTGGGAATAAAGGCGCAATAGCGATACATGGCCCTGCCTTCACAGGACCATGATCGGCGTCAGGCGCCAGATGCGCGTCAGGCTGTCGCCCACCGCCGTGTCGCCCGCCTGTATCCAGCAATGGGCCTCGAACGGGTCCGCCGCCACGCCGAACACCCAGCGCGCCTCGATGCCATGGCGGCGCAGGAAGCGCTTCAGCACCAGGCTGTTGAACAGGCAGCGGTCCTTCTGGCTGTAGAACAGGGGGGCGAGGTAGAAAAACAGATCCGCCAGCCGGTTCAGCTCGGCCGCTGGCACATCAGCGCGGCGGGCGCGGCGGCGCGGGCGTTGCCGCTCCAGCCAGGCAAGCGCGCGCAATGGCAGCAAGACGAACAGAACGGCGCTTGAGGTCAGCGCCATCAGAAAATGCCAGGCCTCGCGGAGAGAAACGCGTGGCGGGCGAAGATCCCCGCTTCCCATAGCCTCGTGGGTGGCGCGCACGGTCTGCAGCGTCACCATCTGCTTGCCGCGGCGGGGGTCCGTCGTCACCACGCCGTTGTCCAGCAATTCCTGCACAACTTCCGGCTCAAGCCGCCCGGCAGGCAGGCACTCTGCCTGCAACGCCGCGTCGCAGTCGATCAGCGCCAGGGCCGCGCGCGCTTGATGGGGAGGCAGGCCGCAATAGGCGCCGTGCCGCAGGTCGAGGAAAACCAGATAGCCGTCGGCGAGGCAGGCGTGGCAATGGCGGGAGAGCTGCATCACCGGGGCGGGCGCGGGGCGCCGGCTCCGCAGGTAATAGACATTGGGCGCAGCGTCCTGCCCGCAGGCGGCGGCGCATCTGTTATCGCCGAAGGGGCGGTCAACGGCCATGGGTCCGCATATGCTCCGGCCCGCCGGCGCGCATGCGGGGCGGCTGGGCGAAGCGGGCGCGATTTTCCACCGCCGTCATGGCCCTACGGATGGCAAGGGGCTTTCAGCATGGCGCCCCACGCCTGGCCCAAGGGAAGCCCCCTTTGGTTGTTGCGGTTATGCGTCCAAACGCCAGCATGGCTGTCTCCACCGTCTTTATTCGAAAGGCGAATTTCCGGCGCGTCGGTTGAAAGTCTAATGGACGGGCGGGGAGGGCCGAAATCTATAGTTCCGATATTGCCGCCAGGCTCGGAGCAGCCGGCTGTGCAGTCCGGAGGAAGGCCTGCACAGCCGTCGTCAGCTTACATGTACATGTACGCCATCATCGCCGGATCCCAAATCTTGCCAGCCGGCATCAGCTGTTTGGTTTCCGAAGTCACACGACCAAATTTCAACATGGGTGTTCTCCATTTGCGAAAAATTTTGGGGTGCCGCCACGGCGGCATGCAAAATGGTATCCAAAGGTCGTGGAGGCACCGACTCAATAGTCATCATATTGTTGCGGCCCAACGGTCGAACCGTTCGTCCGGCAGGGGCTTGTTCTCGGGCCTGCCCATGCGAATGTTAGGGCCGAAGCGCTTTTCTGCCTTTTGTTTCAAGGAGCCAGCCATGATTGACCTGTTCTATTGGCCCACGCCCAACGGGCACAAGATTACGATGTTCCTGGAGGAGGCGGGCCTGGAATACCGCATCCTTCCGGTGGACATTCGCGCCGGCGACCAGTTCAAGCCGGAATTCCTGGCCATTTCGCCCAACAACCGGATGCCGGCTATCATCGACCATGCGCCGCTGGACGGCGGCGAGCCGGTGAGCGTGTTCGAGTCTGGCGCCATTCTCGTCTATCTGGGAGAGAAGACTGGCGCCTTCCTCCCCCAGGACATTCGCGAGCGCAAGACGGCGCTGGAGTGGCTGTTCTGGCAGATGGGCGGTCTGGGGCCGATGGCGGGCCAGAACCACCACTTCAACATGTACGCGCCCGAGAAGATTCCCTACGCCATCGATCGCTACGTCAAGGAAACCAACCGCCTCTATGGCGTGCTCGACCGGCGGCTGGAAGGGCGCGCCTATATCGCGGGCGATGACTATTCGGTTGCCGACATGGCGGCCTATCCATGGATTGTCCCCCACGAGCGGCAGGGCCAGAACCTGAATGACTTCCCCAACCTGAAGGCGTGGTTCGAGCGGGTGAAGGCGCGCCCGGCGACCATTCGCGCCTACGCCAAGGCCGAGGAATTTCAGGACAAGCCGATGACCGAGGAAGCGCGCAAAATCCTGTTCGGGCAGACAGCGGGCGGCCCCGCCAAGGCCTGAACCGGCAGGAGCCGGCTGGGCCCTGCAGGGCCTGCACGCCGGTTTTGATCGAATGCGTTCCGAAAAACGAACGGAAGATCGAAAGGGGGGGCAAAGCCACTGGCTGAGCGGCCCCCTTTCATCGTCTTGAGTTTGCGTCCCCACGCCGGGTGGGCGCATCATGGCCGCCGCTGGGCGTTGGAAAAGACGAAGCCGATGGCGGTGCCGACCACGAGGGAGATCAGTCCCGTAGCCCAGGCGCGCAGCTCCGTATCGCCGAGATAAAGGGCGATGATGAGAAAGGCGGTGCCAATGGCCAGCGCCCCGCCGGCGATGAGCGCGCCTGCCTTCACCCGGATCAGCTCGCCCCGGTCCTCCGTCACGCCGTCGGGCTTGATGACCTCTTCCGATTGAATGATCCGGGTCATGCATCCTCTCCAGCGGCCATCAGGCCCTTGGCGGCGGAAAGCGTGGCGATGAGGCTCCTGATGGAACTCCTGCAGCGATGGGCGGGCGCATCCGGCGCGACACCGGCGCCGCGCCGCCATCGGGCTGGCGGAGCGTTGGCGCGCAACCGGCTGGCTGGGCAGTTCTTCCTCCTGTGGGGCCGGCCACAGAGGCGCGGGCGCGGTTCAGCTTCGGCCGGTAACAGCCTTGTGCCACCCGATGCCGTGGCCTCACCCCAGAATGCCGACGATCTCCACGTCCAGCCTGCTCGGGTCCTCCACGAAACCGATGTGCCTGCGTCCCCGCTCCTGCTGCTGGCGATAGGCTTTCATCACCGACAGGGCGCGGCGGATGATCTCGGTCCGGGTGGTGCACTGCTCCTGCGCCAGTGTCTCAAGAAACGCGGCGACCTCCTGGCTCAGTTCGATGCTCATGCGAACCTTGGCCATTGCTTGCTCCCGTGAAGTGCGCGCCCGCACATGCTGCGCTGTTCGCTGCGCCCATTATGTGCGGTTCACACGCATATTCAATGCAGGAGCCGGCAAGGGAAACTCCCTTGTCAGGGAGGCCCGTGCATCTGCGGCGCGGGGGCCGCCCGGCGGGCCGCCGCATCATCGCAGGCAGCCACGCCGGGCACGGCGGGGGGCAACGGGGAGGCATGGCCGGCCGCCCGCGCCAGATGTGTCCATCGGGCAATGGGCTGCCGAATAATTCGATTGTTGCGGAATAATGCAAATTCACCTTGCGAAATCGGGGAGCGGCTATTATTTCGAATGTTATCGAAATGAAAGGAGCCAGCATGAATCCCCTCTTCCAGCTTCCCGCTCTTGCCGGGGGCATCCTCACCCGCATGGTCAAGGCTCTGGCTGGCTGCTGCCGCACGGCGGCGCACATTCCCTTCGGCGCGCAGCGCGACCTTGGCATGAGCGCGTTCCATCCCCGGCCGCAGGCGCACGCCTGCTGCGCTTGCGATTGCGGGGCGTGACGGCCTGAGACGGACGGCATACGCGGCCAGCGCGACGGCGAGGGTCAGAGTCAACACGGCGATTGCGATGCTGATGGCCATGGCGGTCCCCGTCTCCTCATCCCCTGCTTCA
Source organism: Pedomonas mirosovicensis (assembly GCF_022569295.1). Taxonomy (NCBI): domain Bacteria; kingdom Pseudomonadati; phylum Pseudomonadota; class Alphaproteobacteria; order Sphingomonadales; family Pedomonadaceae; genus Pedomonas; species Pedomonas mirosovicensis. The sequence continues at coordinate 384,092 of NZ_JAKFIA010000002.1, forward strand.
ACCGAAGCTGTTCCAACCGAGACTCGAACGCCACGAACAATGAGAACATAACGTGAACATATTCATCGTGTCAAGTCGCGTCTGCCTTGGTGGCGGCATCGGCCGGTGGCGTGTGGCTCAGGGGCGCAGCACCACCTTGGTCACCTCGTTCTGCCGGTTGGCGAAGATGTCGTAGCCCTTGGGGGCTTCCTCCAGCGACAGGCGGTGGCTGATGACGAAGGAGGGGTCGATCTCCCCGGCCTCGATCCGCTGCAACAGCGGCCGGAGATACTTGTGCACGTGGGTCTGGCCCATGCGGAAGGTCAGGCCTTTGTTGAAGGCCGCGCCGATCGGCATCTTGTCCATCATGCCGCCGTAAACGCCGGCAATGGAAACGGTGCCGCCCTTGCGGCAGGCCATTACCATCTGGCGCAGGGCGTGGGGCCTGTCGGTCACCAGCATCACGGCGGCCTTGGCCCGGTCCATCAGGTTGTCCGGCGTCAGGCCGTGGGCTTCCATGCCCACCGAGTCGAGGCAGGCATCCGGCCCGCGCCCGCCGGTCATCTCGCGCAGGGCATCGAGGATGTTGGTCTCCTCGAAGTCGAGCGTCTCGGCTCCTGCCTCGGCGGCCATGGCAAGGCGCGTCGGGTGGTGGTCAATGGCGATCACCCGGCCGGCCCCCAGCATGAACAGCGAGCGGATGGCGAACTGCCCCACCGGCCCGCAGCCCCACACCGCCACCGTGTCGCCGGGCTTCACGTCGCAATTTTCGGCGGCCATGTAGCCGGTGGGGAAGATGTCGGTGAGGAACAGCACCTTGTCGTCGGACAGGCTGTCGGGCACCTTCATGCAGCCCACGTCGGCGAAGGGCACGCGCACATATTCCGCCTGTCCGCCCGCATAGCCGCCCAGCATGTGCGAGTAGCCGAAGATGGCCGAGGGCGTGTAGCCGAAGAGGGTGGAGGCGATTTCCGCGCCGTCGACGGTGTTGGAATTATCGCACAGCGACCAGTATTCATTCTTGCAGAAGAAACAGTTGCCGCAGGCGATGGGGAAGGGGATGACCACCCGGTCGCCCACCTTCAGCCGGGTGACTTCCTGGCCCGTCTCCACCACCTCGCCCATGAACTCATGGCCCAGGATATCGCCGGACTTCATGGTGGGAATGTACCCGTCGTAGATGTGCAGGTCCGAGCCGCAGATGGCGGTGGATGTCACCTTGACGATGGCGTCGCGGGGTTTGACGATCTTGGGGTCGGGCACTGTCTCCACCCGAACGTCCCGTTTGCCGTGCCAGACGAGCGCGCGCATGAACTCCTCCTTGCCTCCGCTTCCCGAAGCGCCGCGGAAAAAACCGTTCCGAAAAAAATGGCGAGGGGGCTTCTCCGGTCAGCCGTTCACCAGGCTCTGGGGCATGTTGACCGTGATTTCCCCCGCTTCCATCAGTTGCTTGAAGCGACGTAAGTCGCGCCGGAGCTGGATTGTCGGCTCGCGGTGCAGCAGCTTGGCCAGCATGCGGCCTGTCTGGCCCGCCGGCGGCTTGTAGAGGATGACCGCATGCACTTCCGTGCCCTGGCCTGCGGGCGCATCGCGAAACTCCACCCAGCCCGTGTTCTTCACCATGGCCTTTTCCTCCGACGACCAGGCGATGCGCTGGCCGGGCACGTCTTCCGTCACCAGCGCGGTCCATTTGAGGGTGACGCCCGCCGGTCCCTTCACCGACCATTCGGAGCGGGTCTCGTCCGTCACCTCCACCTTTTCCACATATTCCATGATTTCGGCGAGGTTGGCGAAGTTGCGCCAGAAATCATAAAGCTCTTGCCGGGGCCGGTTGATCGTCACCGACCACGAGGCCGCCGCCGCGCTGCTCCATCCGCGCTTGCGGGCTTCCTCCTCCTCCAGCCGGCTGGGTGCGAAGGCGCGGCGCACCGGGGCCATGCCGGCAAGACCGCGCGCCACCAGCAGGCCGCCAGCCAGCCCCGCGGCCCAGCCGAGCGCGCCGCCGCGCCGGATGCCCCAGCCTGCGAGCAATCCGCCGGCGGCAACGGAGACCGCGCGTTCGCCGCCGCCCAGCGGCTGGCGCGGGCTGCGCTGCGCGCCGGCCGGCGCGGCGCTGTCGGCTATCACAGAGTCGTTGGTCGCGCGGTCCATGGCGGCGCCTCCCTCCAGGATATGAGTGACCAGGCCGCAGGCCGGCAAGGCGTGGCGCCGGCTGCGGGAATGGTCGAACGAGGGAACAAACGATGCGCCACCGCGACCGTTCCTCTCCCGCGCGATGGCAGAAATCTGGAGTAGGCCATGTGGATGGGTGTCGATGCGCCGCGCACATGGCAGCTATGCGCCTGCCCCCCCTTCCCGCTATGGGGCGGACGTGCAACACATCATACCTGGGCGGCCCATATGTCCGGTGGATCTTTGGGACAGGCCGAACCATCGAGGAGCAGCAAGCCATGTCACGCGCGTCCCTGTCGTTTCCCCACTTTCTGCTCGCGCTGGCCATCGTGGCGGTCTGGGGCACCAATTTCGTGGTGATCCGCTTCGGGCTCAACCACCTGCCGCCGCTGCTGTTCGCTGCGCTTCGCTTCGCCTTTGCCTTTTTTCCGACAGCCCTGTTCGTGCGGCGGCCCAAGGTGCCGCTGGGCAAGCTGGCCGCTTATGGCCTTGCCATCGGCGCGGGGCAGTTCGGCCTGCTGTTCATTGCGATGAAGGGCTACATCTCCCCCGGCCTTGCTTCGCTCGTGGTGCAAAGCCAGGCCTTCTTTACCATCGGCCTCGCCATCCTCTTGATCGGGGAGCGGCTGCGGGCCCACCAGTGGGTCGCGGTTGGCATGGCTGCCAGCGGCATCGGGCTCATCGCCTGGATGGGCGGGGGCGACGCCACGCTGCTGGGCCTTGCGCTGGTGCTGCTGGCCGGGCTCAGCTGGGCGGCCGGCAACCTGATCGCCCGCTCGACGCCGGGCGTCAACATGGTCGCCTATGTGGTGTGGAGCAGCCTGTTCGCCATTCCGCCTCTCGTCATCCTGTCTCTGGTTTTTGAAGGGCCGCAGGCCATCATGACCGGCCTCACCCAGGCCGATGCCGCAACGTGGGGCGCGGTGCTGTGGCAGACGATCGGCAACAGCCTGTTCGGCTATGCCGCTTTCGGCTGGCTGCTCTCCCGTTATCCGGCCGCCACCGTCGCGCCCATGAGCCTGCTCGTTCCTGTATTCGGCATGGGCGCTTCGGCCTGGTGGCTGGGCGAGAGCCTGCCGGCATGGAAGCTGGCCGCCGCCGCCATCGTGCTCGGCGGGTTGGCCGTCAATCTGTTCTGGAGGCCCCGCCCGGCTGCCGCCAAGGCGGCCTGAGCGGCGGTTTTCAAATTTTGCAGAGGGTCGCGGACCCTCTGCACTCCCTGCTTTTGACGGGCCGCGCCCTGCACAGGCTGCTGAATGTGCCGGATTGCCAATATCCGCACAGCCGTTTGATCGGGTGCGATCCGAAATAAACTCCGGGAGGTGCAGAAGGGGTAAGTCCCTCCTGCAAAAACACCTGTCCTAAAGCAGCTGGGTGCCCCGGCGCAGCGCCGCCAGTACGTCACCATCGATCACGTAGACCGCGTGGCGCTGTGCGCCCCGGTTGACGTGGTTGCGAACCCAGCCTTCGTAGTGCCGCTTTACCAGTCCGGCGCGCACCAGGTCGGAGACCGCGTGGGACACATTCGTCTTGCCGCTGGCGCGGATGCGCTCCCGCATGGCTGTCTCCACCAGCCGCTCGGCCTCCTCGGGGTCATCCGGCAGCTCGTTTTTCATCGCGGCCATCAGGCGGCGGCGCAGGTCTGCCCGGCGGCGCTCATCATGGGCGAGGGGGGCGAGGTTGTCGCTCAGCCAGTCCCGCAGCGCGACGGCGCCGCTGGCGGTCTTCACGAACGGCCCTGCCTTGCCGTCGGGCCCGGCGACCTCCGAAATCAGGTTCAGCACCATGAAGGCGTAGCGCGGCCGGCGGGAGACCTCCGCCAATGTGCTGACGATGCGGCCAACGCTGAGAGCGCTCGATCCCATCTCTCCCTCGATCCAAGCTGTGCCTGGGCCAGAACAAAACACATACGAACTGGCTTGGAAAGCCGAAAAATCAAGGGAAATGCCTTTAGTGTCATTTACGACACTTTGCCGAGGGGCGGCCCAGAGTGTCACGAAACTCCGGGTTGGGCCGGTGCCAGTTCGAACCAAAGGCGCCGCTTGCGCGGCAGGCGATTGCTCTGGCGCGCTTCGTACAGCGCGGGCGGGCGGCGGGCCGCGACGGCGGAGGCCAAGAAACTCATACAAATAGACTGAGGGTTTTTCCGCCTTGCGCTCGTAGTGGTTTGCAGCGCCGGTCTTTACGCGCTCGCCGGGGGGCTTCGGGGGCTCTCCGGAGGGGGGGATGGTTCTGGTGCTCCTTTCGGCCGGTTCTTGCTCAGAGTTTGCCATGTCGCACGTCAAACCTGTTGTTTTTGCGCTTTCCGTTGTTTGCATTCAGTCGCCGGTGCTGGCGCAATCGGTCGATGACCCGGTCGGGCCGGAAGCGCCATCGGGCTATGAGGCCGATCTTGAGGCCCGCGAGAGCGATGAGATCGTCGTTGAGGCGAACAGCCGCGAATACGGCGCGGTGCTGGGCGATGCCAAGCCGGAGCTGCGCCTCAATGCGGGGGACGTGATGTCCTACGGCGTCACCTCCATCGGCGAGCTGCTGGAGGAGCTGAGCCCGCAGGTGGATGGCGGCAGCCAGGAGCCGGTTTTTCTCCTCAATGGCAAGCGGCTCAAGAACATGCGGGAGATCCGCCGCTATCCCTCCCGCGCCATCATGCGGGTCGATGTCTTCTCGCCGGAGGTGGCGGTGCGCTATGGCTACGCGCCGACACAGAAGGTGGTGAACATTGTGCTGCGGCCGCGCTTCCGCGAGGAATCGCTGGAGCTGGAGGTCACGGCCGCCAGCAAGTTCGATTACAGCAGCCAGGAGATGGAAGCCAATTCGCTGCTCATCAACCGCGAGCGGCGTATTTTCCTGACCGCCCAGTACACCCGCAGCGACAAGCTGATGGCCTCTGACCGGTTGGACGAAGGCCGCTACGACCGCCAGCCCTATTCGCTGCAGGGCAACGTGGGGCCGGGGGAAGGGCGCAGCGAGATCGACCCGGCGCTGTCCGCCCTCGTGGGCGAACCGGTCGACATCGCGGCATTGCCGGGCGGGGGGCACGCCGGGGCTCGATGATTTCGCTGCCACCGCCAACCGGCAGAGCGTGACGGACCTGAACGACTATCGCACGCTGCTGCCCTCCATGCGGGCGATCGAGGCCTCGGGCTCGCTCACCGGCAAGATCCGGGAGACCATCGACGCCAGTTTCAGCCTGGATCTGGAGCAGATCCGCAAGAGCAATCTGGTGGGGCTGGGGAGCGTGTCCCTGCCGGTTGCCGCCGCCAATCCCTACACCCCCTTCAACGACGACGTGAGGGTCTATCAATATACCGGCGGCGGGCCGCTGGAGCGCGTGTCCAAAAGCACCAGCGTTGAGGCCAATACCTCCGCCAGCGGTGCCTACGACGGCTGGACCTGGGATTTCGACGCAGGTCTTACCTATGATCGGCAGCGGCTGCGCGCTGATCGCGGCGTTGATGAGGATGCGCTCACTGCCGCGATGGAAGATGATCCGGAGGCCATCAATCCGTTTGATCTGGCGTCCTATGACCTCAGCCGTTTTGCCGCCTACGATGTATCGGTCGAGACATCGCGGGTCATGGAGGCCAGCCTGCTGGCCACCCGCGTTCTCGGCCGCACGGAGGCGGGGGAGATTTCCACCTCCCTCACGCTCGGGGCCACGCACAACCGGCTGAAGAATGAGGTCACCGAAGGCGGGGATGACATGACCCGCACCGGAGAGCTGTTCAACGCCAGCGGCACGGCCAACATCAATGTGCCCCTCCTGTCGGGGGATGAAGACGTGGGCTCGCCCATCGGCGGCGTCAGCGTCTCGCCCTATGTGGGGTTCGATGCCTCCGGCAAGTTCGGTACCAAACTGTCCTGGGGCGGCGGCGTCATGTGGACGCCGCACGGCAACGTGTCCCTCTCGTTCAATTACAGCGACGATGCCGTCTTCCCCACCATGTCGAACCTTTATGGCATCGAGTTCCAGCTGCCCGGCGAGCTTGTGTACGATCCAATGCTTGGCCGCATGGTCAGCGCCACGGAAATCTCGGGCGGTAATACCGAACTCCGCCCCGGCCGGCGGGACACGCTGAAGGCAGACCTCTCCGTCAGGCCGATCACGGGCAAGAGCTACACCTTCACCGCCAACTGGACCCAGAGCACGCTGCACAACGGCATCACCCGCTTCCCCGATCCGACGGCGGCGCTGGAGGCCCAGTTTCCCGATCGGTTCATCCGCAACGCGGCGGGCGAGCTGATCGCGTTCGACAGCCGCCCGGTCAACGCCTACCGCAACACCACCGCGCGCCTGCGCTTCGGTTTCAACGCGACCTGGCGCGTGACGGAGGAGGGCATCACCGCCGATACCTCCCGCGGCGGCCCGCCGGGTGGTTTCCGCAGGAGCAGGGGAGAGGTGCAGACGCGCGGCGAGACCATGGGGCGCGATGCATCCGCCGGCAACCGGCCACCGGGCGGGGGCAACGCCGGTCCGCCGCCGAACATTCCGGGGATGGGACAGCGGCGCACCCCGCCAGGGCGCATCCGCTTCGGGCTCTACCACACTTGGAATTTGAAGCAGGAACTTCAGCTTTACAAAGGCGGGCAGACGCTGGACCTGCTCAACGGCGAGGGCGCGGGCTCGCGCAGCGGCACCTCGCCCCACACCATCGAGGCGCAGCTGGGTTACTTCAAGGCGGGCGCCGGCATCCGGCTGAAGGGCACGTGGAACTCCGCCCAGACGATCAACCGCGACCTGACCACCGGCAGCTTCGCCCGGATCAAGAGCTACTATTCGGTCGATGTCCGCGTGTTCAAGTTCTTCAATCCGCGCGACTGGGAGGGCACGATCCTGAACGGCGTCATGCTCTCGCTGGAGGCGGAGAACATCACCAGCACCACGCCCAAGATCGTCGGTTCGAACGGCTATGTCACCAACACCGAGAGCGTGGAGCGCTACCTCGGCACCACCTTCATGGGCAAGATCCGCAAGTCGTTCTGATCGGCCGGTTCGGCGGATAGGGCGGGGGCGTCAGCCTTCCGTCCAGTGCGCCTTCAATATGAAATGCGTGCTCACCGTCGCAATGCCGGGAATGGCGGCAATGCCGGCGCGTATCGCCTCCATGGCGGCGGTCGAAGGGGCCTCCACCGTCAGCATCAGGTCGGTGGGCCCGGCCAGCGCCAGGCAGGAGCGGATCTCCGGGTAGGCCTTTAGGTGCGGCAGCACATGTTCGCATTGGAAGCCGGGCTTGAAGGCAAGGGCCATCAGCGCCCGCGTCTGCTGTGGGCCGCCTGCCTCCAGCCGCACCGTATAGCCGCGAATGACGCCTCGCTTCTCCAGCCGGTTCAGGCGGTCCTGCGTCGCGCTGCGTGAGAGGCCGACCCGCCGGGCAAGCGCGACGATGCTCTCCCGCGCGTTGTCCTTGAGCGCCGCGATCAGCACCCGGTCCTTCGGGTCGAGCGCATCGGCCGGTTGCAAGTCTCGTTCCGTCATTTTCACGCCCTTAAACCGTCATCCTTACGGCTCGCAACCGGTTGTGCCCGAGGCGATTGTACGCGTCCAGACATCACAACCGCCCGAAAGGATGAAGACCATGCAATCCTCGACCCTGGCCCTGCCGCTGAACGCCGCCCTCGTGCTCATCGACGTGCAGCAGGGCTTTTTCGATCCCAGCTGGGGCGAGCGCAACAACCCGCAGGCCGAGGCCAACATCGCCCGCCTGCTCGCCGCATGGCGGCAGGCGAAGCGCCCCATCTTCCATGTGCACCACGACAGCCAGTCGCCGACGGGGTGCTTTCGCCCCGGCACGCCGGGCAATCTGCCCAAGACGGAGGCGCAGCCGCTGCCGGGCGAGCCGGTCTATCACAAGCGCGTCAACAGCGGCTTCATCGGCACGAAGCTGGAGGAGCATTTGCGCGAAGGCGGTATCGAAACGCTGGTGATCGTCGGCCTGACCACCAACCACTGCGTCTCGACGACCGCGCGCATGGCGGGCAACCTTGGCTTTGAGACCTATGTGGTCTCGGACGCCACCGCCACCCATGCCCGCAAAAATCTGGATGGTCGCCTCCGCTCGGCGCAAGACGTTCACGACGCCGCGCTCAGCGACTTGAGCGAGGAGTTCGCCACCATCGTGACGACCGAGGCGGTGCTCACGGCCGCGGGAAAGGCCGCCGCCTGATGCGCCGCCGGGCCGGGGGAGGGGTTTACTTCTCCCGGCCTATTTTTCCCGGTCCGCCTGGGCGCGATAGGCCTTGTAGTCAGCAAGGTCGCCGTCGAAGACAGAAACCTTGCCCTTGTCCACCAGCCAGTAACGGTCGACCACCGTCTCGATGAGCGCCGTATCGTGGGAGACGAGCACCACGGCCCCCTCGAAGTCCTGCAAGGCCAGCGTCAGCGCCGCGCGCACTTCGAGGTCAAGGTGGTTGGTCGGCTCGTCCAGCAGCAAGAGGTTCGGCCGCTGCCACACGATGGTCGCCAGCACGAGGCGGGATTTCTCGCCGCCCGACATTTCGCCGGTCGCCTGAAACGCCTTCTGGTCGGTGAAACCGAAACCGCCCAGGAACGTGCGAAGGTCCTGATCGCGAGTCGTCGGGGCCACCTGCTGCATGTGCCACAGGGCAGACATCTCCGGGCGCAGCAACTCCAGCTGGTGCTGGGCGAAGTAGCCGAACTTGATGCGCTTGTCGCGCGTCAGCCGCCCCTCCTTGGCCTCCAGCTCGCCGGCGATCAGCTTGATGAGCGTTGATTTACCCGCGCCGTTGCGCCCTAACAGGCCGACGCGCGTGCCCGCCGTCACCCGCAGGCTGATGTTCTTGAGAATGGTCTTCTCGCCGTAACCCACTGCCACCTTTTCGGCTTCGATGAGCGTTTGCGACATCGCCTCCGGCTCGCGGAATTGGAAGGTGAAGGGGCTGTCCACGTGGGCGGCGGCGACGCGCTCCAGCTTGGCCAGCGCCTTGATGCGGCTCTGCGCCTGCCGGGCCTTGGTGGCCTTGGCGCGGAAGCGCTCGATGAAGCTCTCGATGTGGGCGATCTGGCGCTGCTGCTTCTCGAACATCGCCTGCTGCTGTTGCAGCCGCTCGGCCCGCTGGCGTTCATAGTCGCTGTAGGTGCCGGTGTAGAGGGTCAGCTGCTGGCCGCGAATTTCAAGAATGCGGTCAACCACCGCATCGAGGAAATTCCGGTCGTGGGAGATCAGCAGCACCGTGCCTTCGTAGGACTTCAGCCAGTCCTGCAGCCACATCACGGTCTCGAGGTCGAGGTGGTTGGTCGGCTCGTCCAGCAGCAGCAATTCCGAGCGGCACATCAACGCGCGCGCCAGGTTGAGGCGCATGCGCCAGCCGCCCGAGAAGGAGGACACGGGCTCATACTGCGCGTCTTCGGAAAAGCCGAGGCCGGTCAACAGTTCGGCGGCGCGCGCCTCCACCGAATAGGCGTCGATGCGGAGTAGCTCGCCGTGGATGCGGCCGATCTCGTAGCCGTCGTCGTCCTCTTCGGCCTTTTTCAGTTCGGCCTCGAGCTGGCGCAGCTCCACGTCGCCGTCGATGGCGAACTCCAGCGCCAGCCGGTCGGTCTCCTCGATTTCCTGCGCCACGTGCGCCACGCGCCAGTTGGAGGGGAACTCCACGTCGCCGCTTTCGGGCAGAATATCCCCGCGCAAGAGCGCGAGCAGGCTCGACTTGCCCGCGCCGTTGCCGCCGACGAGGCCCATCTTCTCGCCAGCGTTAAGGTTGAACGTGCCGTTCTCGAACAGGAGTTTTGCGCCGCGCCGCAGCGTGACCTTGTTGAAGCTGAGCATGAAAAATTCCGGAAAGCCAATCTCTGAGTAGACAAGGGACAAGGTCGAAGCCGCGCGCTGCCCGGCTTATAGGCGCAACTTAGGCTGTCGCACAGAGGGGTTTTTGCCGCGCCCCGCCTCAGCGAAAAGGCCGGCTGAGGAATTTCGACCCCTGAAGGCCGAACCGCCACGGCCGCTCAACCGCCTTGGTGATGCCGATGCGCGGGCCCGCGATAATTTCCGGCTCCGTCTCCCGCGCCTCAAAGCGAAAGGGTGGGGCATCCAGCGGCAAGCCGTCATGCGCGCCCGTCAGCCCCAGCGCCTGGGCGAGGCACCCCGGCCCGGCGCACAGGCGGCGCGGGTCGGCAAGGCCGCGCCGCTGCGCCATGATATCGAGGCCATTCGTCGGCTCGAGCGCGCGGATCAGCACGGCGCTGCCTTCGCCTGGCCGCTGCCCGCACACCACGTTGAAGCACCAATGCAGGCCCATGATGCGGTAGACGTACGCGTGGCCCTGGGGGCCAAACATGGCGGCATTGCGCCGGGTGGGGCCGCGAAAGCTGTGGGAGGCCGGATCGTCCGCCGTATAGCATTCCGTCTCGGTGATGATCCCGCCCACTCCATCCACCAGCAGCCGCGCGCCGATCAGCGCGCGGGCCAGCGCCAGGGGGTCTGTCTCGAAAAAGGAACGCGGCAGCATTAACTCTTCCGTAGAAACTCAATTTTATTGAAACGGTTGTTGACCTCTTGGCCCTCTAGCGTGCAAGGAGCACGCAACCTGTCGGCCGCCGGATAGTTGCTGTGGCGGGTTCTGCCACATTTTGAAGTCCGTCAAGCCTGGGTGTTTGCTCCATGCCGTTTCCTCCTGTCCATCCTGCCATGCAGGCGGCCCTTACGCAAAAGGGCTATGCCGAGCCCACTCCCGTACAGGAAGCTGTCATCACCGCTGGGGCTGAGGCGCAGGATCTGCTGGTCTCCGCCCAGACCGGCTCGGGCAAGACCGTCGCCTACGGCCTTGCCATGGCCTCGACGCTGCTCGGCGAGAACGACACCCTGCCGCCCAGCCGCACGCCGCTGGCGCTGGTGATTGCGCCCACCCGCGAACTGGCGCTCCAGGTCCACCGCGAGTTTCAGTGGCTTTATGGCCCGGCAGGCGCGCGGCTGGCGTCCTGCGTCGGCGGCATGGACATTCGCCGCGAGCAGCGGGCGCTCTATCAGGGCGCGCACATCGTCGTCGGCACACCCGGTCGTCTGGTCGACCACCTGAACCGGGGCAGCCTCGATGCTTCCGCCCTCAAGGTGGTGGTGCTCGATGAGGCGGACGAGATGCTCGACCTCGGCTTCCGCGACGATCTGGAAGTCATCCTCGACGCCATGCCGGAAGAGCGTCGCACGCTCCTGTTCTCGGCGACGCTGCCCAAGGGCATCGCCCAGCTGGCCAAGCGCTACCAGAAGGATGCCCTTCGCATCTCGACCGTTTCTACCGGCGAGCAGCATGCCGATATCGAATACCGCGCCATTCGCGTGGCGCCCAACGATCTGGAGCATGCCATCGTCAACCTGCTGCGCTACGTCGATGCGCGCGGGGCGATGGTGTTCTGCGCCACCCGCGAGGCGGTGCGTCGCCTGCACGGCAACCTCCTGGAGAAGGGCTTCCACGCCGTCGCCCTCTCGGGCGAACTGAGCCAGTCCGAGCGCAACCATGCGCTGCAGGCCCTGCGCGATGGCCGGGCGCGGGTGTGCATCGCAACCGACGTTGCCGCCCGTGGCATCGACCTGCCGGACCTTGGCCTTGTGATCCATGCCGAGCTGCCGACGGACGCCGCCACGCTCCTGCACCGCTCGGGGCGCACCGGCCGCGCGGGCCGCAAGGGCATCTGCGCCGTGCTGGTGCCGCACTCTCGCCGCCGCCGCGCCGAGCGGCTGCTGGCCGAGGCGAAGCTCAAGCCGCAATGGATGAACCCGCCGACGGCCGATGAGATCCGGGCCAAGGATCTGGAGAGGATGCTGGCGGATCCGGGCCTCGCCGAAGCTCCCGGCGACGAGGAGCAGGCGGCGGTGGCGGCGCTGCTGGCAAAATACAGCGCCGAGCAGATTGCCGGGGCTTTCGTGCGCCTGTCCCGCGCCCAGCTGCCGGAGCCGGAAGAGCTGTTCGAGACGGGCGCGCCGGAGCCGGAGGAGCGGGAGCGCGGTCCCCGCCAGGGCTTCGAGGAGTCCGCGTGGTTCCGCATCAACGTGGGCCGCAACGGCAATGCGGACCCGCGCTGGCTGCTGCCATTCCTGTGCCGTCATGGCCACGTGACCCGACGCGACATCGGCGCGATCCGCATCTTCGACCGGGAAACCCGCTTCGAGGTGGCAGGCCCGGCCGCCAGCCGCTTCTTCGCCGCGGTCCGCAAGGCCGCCAATGAAGATCCGGACGTGATCATCGAGCCTGCGGAGGATGCGGGCGCCACTCCGCCCCGGTCGCGCCCGCGCCTGTCGCCGCGTTACGGCGAGGACGGCGGCAAGCCGCGCAGCCCCAAGGGCTTCAAGCCCCGTGGCCCACGCTCCCAGGACGAGAGAGGCCGGGGCGAGCGGTTCCAGGGAGAGCGCCCGCAGGGGCGCGAAGGGCAGGGCCGCCCGCCGCGTCCCGGCGCCAAGCCTGGGCGGGGCCGCGGCTAGGACTCGCCATTTTTAAGCCGTAATGGAATACTCCCCCTGGCTCGGCAGCGCTTTCGTCCTACCATAACGCGGGCGGCGGGTCAGGCAGTCGGAGGCGTGTGCATCGGACGCGGCTGGCGGCCAGCCTGCCGTATCCTCGCGATTTCCGCGAGCGATGGCTCTAGGCACTGTCCTTCCGGTTGGCTAATCAATGGCGTTAATGGCAGAGGGTGATCCCATAACGCAGCAGACTGCGGCCGCCCCGCTGGCCTCCCGCCTCATGGTGGGGGGCGCGTGGATGGTCGGCACCCGTTGGGTGCTGCGTCTCCTTGGGCTCGTCAACGTGGTCGTTCTGGCGCGTCTTCTCGCGCCGTCGGACTTTGGCATCGTCGCGATGGCCATGGCGTTCGTCGCCATTGCCGATTCCATCATGAATATGGGCGCGGAAAGCGCCATCATTCAGATGGGGGAGAAGGGGCGGCAGTACTACAACGCCGCCTGGACGCTCCGCATCGCACAGAACCTGGGGCTGGCGGCGGTCATCTCCGTTCTCGCCTTCTTTGCCCCCGCCTACTACGGCGATGCGCGGGTGGAGGCGATCCTGCATGTGGTGGCCCTCACCATTGCGCTGCGGGCGTTCGAGAACATCGGCGTGACCGCTCTCCAGCAGGAGCTGCGCTTCTCTAATACCTTCTGGCAGCAGGTCATCTCCCAGGCGGTCGCTATCGTGGTGACGCTATCCTGCGCCCTCGCCTTCCGCAGCTACTGGGCACTGGTGTTCGGGTCCATGGCGCGCACCGGCATGACCGTCATCCTCAGCTACACCCTGTTTCCCTACAGGCCCCGCCTGCAATTCTCCGGCTGGCGACACATCTGGTCGTTCTCCCAGTGGTATCTGGTCAACAACCTGGGCAAGACGCTGCTCATGCGCGGCATGTCGCTGACCCTTGGCCGCGTGGCCGGGCCGGGCGTCCTGGGCGTCTATTCCATGGCGGCGGAGCTGGCTGGCACGGCGGCCTTCGAGATCGCCATGCCGATCAGCCGCGTGCTCTATACCGGCATGGTGCGGCTGCGCGACGACATGGTGCGTTATCGCCGCGCCTTCCTCCAGGCGCTTCACGGCGTCTCCCTCATCACTGCGCCGATCTGCTTCGGGCTTGCCGCCGTCAGCAACGAACTGGTGCGCCTCGCGCTGGGGGAGAACTGGATTCAGGCCATCGACATCATGAAGATCATGGCCTTCTCGGGCGTGCTGCGAATTTCATCGCTCATCGTCACCGATCAGCTGGTGGTGCTGGGGCAGCTCCGTAAGAACGCCATCATCAGTTGGGCGCAGGCCCTGGTGGTGCTGGCATCCGCCATTCCGGTCTATCAGCATTTTGGCCTTGTGGGCGTTGCCTGCGTGTCGGTGGTGCTGGCGTCCGTCACGCTCCTGTACTTGACGGCGATGATGAGCCGGACGAGCGGCATTTCCATGCGGGCGCAGTTCGCCAGCATCGCCGGCCCGTTTGTGGCCGGGGTCGGCATGGCCGCCATCGTGCTGTGCCTGCCCATGGTGATGAACGCGCCGAACTTCCTGATGCTGCCTGCCAAGGTCGTGCTGGGCGCGATCGTCTACTCAGGTTTCGTTCTGCTTTTCTGGAACCTTGCCGGCCGCCCGGACGGGCTGGAGCGCAAGGCGCTGGACAAGCTTGCCGGTTTCCGTGGCCGTCTGATGGATCGGCTGGGCCGTTCCTGAGAAAGTTCCTGAGGGAATCGAGGGCATTGGCCCCACATCAGCCAAGATGCGGCGCGCCGCCCCAGGCGATGAAGGCGCCGTTGCGGAAGCCCTCCGCCATCTTTCCGTAGAGGAACTCGGTCCCCTCCGGGGTCAGCACCCGCCCGCCCGCGGCGCGCAGCACCGCGTGGCCGGCGGCCGTGTCCCATTCCATCGTCGGGCCGAAGCGGGGGTAGACGTCCGCCTGTCCTTCCGCGACCAGGCAGAACTTGAGGGAGGAGCCCGCATCGCGCTGTCCGGCCAGCGGCAGCCGCCCCAGGAATGCCTGGGTTCGCTCGTCCGTATGGGATCGGCTGGTCACGGCGGTCAGGCCCGGCTCGGGGTAGGCGCGGGTTGCGATGGCCCGGCTGTCGGTATCCGCCACGCGCGCGCCGGGGACGACGGCAGCCAGCCGCGCCGTCTCGCCGCCCGTATACATCCTGGCCGCCGCTGGGGCATAGACGCAGCCGACAATGGGACGGCCGTTGCGAACGAGAGCCACGTTCACCGTAAACTCGCCGTTGCGGTTTATGAACTCCTTGGTGCCGTCCAGCGGGTCGATGAGCACGTAGGTTTCGCCCACCATGGGCAGGCCGTCGCGGTTTACCGATTCTTCCGCAACGATCGGCACGCCGGGCAGCAGTTTCTCGACGCCGGAGATGAGGATTGGCTCGGCCGCCTCGTCCGCCTCGCTCACCGGAGAGGCATCCGCCTTGGTCCGCACCGCGAAATCGCGGCCGTAAATATCCATGATCGCGCGCCCGGCCTCGCTTGCCAGTTCGGCAAATGCCAGGGCCAGACGGTCCAGTTCCGTCAGGCCGGCGACGCGAAAGGCAGGGGCGTGGGGCGTGTTTTGCGGGCTCATGGCAAACTCGGCTCAATAGCGACTCGTTGGGCCTCGCCTTCATCGGCGCAACAGCGCGGGACTGCAAGCCAAACCATGACTGTGGCGCGATAAACCGCAGCCGGCCGGGTGGACACTCCGGGCCGGCGGGCCATCATCATACTGGGTAGAGTCGCATGACGGCGAGCAGGAGGCAGATCATGGCAAGTTCCGCGCCGGAGCCGGGCACTACGATGAAGCAGCCGGATCTGAACCTGGCGGTTATCGGCAATTGCATGGTGAGCGCCCTCATCAATCCCGAGGCCCGCATCGTTTGGGCCTGTTATCCCCGTCTGGATTCAGACCCGGTCTTCTGCAGCCTCCTGCAGCCGAAGGGCAAGCACCGCCAGTCCGGTTATTTCGCGGTCGATCTGCTCAATCTGGCCGGTTCCAGCCAGCACTACGTGCGGAACACCGCCATTGCCGTGACCACGCTCTACGATACCCATGGCGGGTGTATCCGAGTGGTTGATTTCGCGCCGCGCTTCAAGACCTACGGCCGGGCGCTGCATCCACCCTATCTGCTGCGGCGGATCGAGCCGGTGAGCGGCAGCCCGCGGGTGTGCATCCGCGTTCGCCCGCTCTACAACCATGGCGCCCAGGCCATGAGCCGGGTGATCGGCAGCAACCACATCAGCTTCCATGGCGGCGGAGAGACCTCCTTCCGGGTGACGAGCGACCTGGCGGTCTCTTACCTTTCGGCCGAGGCGCCGTTCGTTCTCGACCGCCCGGTCCATCTCATCCTCGGGCCGGACGAAGCGCTGGAGGCCGACATCAGCGACATGGCGCGGGAATATTACACCCGCACCGAAGCCTACTGGTATGAGTGGGCGCGCTATCTGCACGTGCCGTTTGAATGGCAGGAGGCGGTGATCCGCGCCGCCATTACGCTGAAGCTATGCGCTTTTGAGGAAACCGGCGCGGTGGTGGCAGCGCTCACCACCTCCATTCCCGAAGCGCCGTTCACGCAGCGCAACTGGGATTACCGCTATTGCTGGCTGCGTGACGCCTATTTCGTCGTGCGGGTGCTCAACCGCCTCGGCGTCACCAAGACGATGGAGGAGTTCATCCGCTATATCGTCAACGTGGCTGCGATGGAGGAGACAGGCCAACTCAAGCCGGTCTATCCAATCCTGCCCGGCACTTCGCTTAAGGAGCGCATCGCCCCGGCGCTGGAAGGCTATCGCGGCATGGGGCCGGTGCGGATCGGCAATCAGGCGGGCGAGCAGGTGCAGAACGATGTCTACGGCAGCGTCGTGCTGGCCGCCGCCCAGATGTTCTTCGATAACCGCCTGCCGCGCATGGGCGACATGGCGCTGTTCCACCGCCTTGAGCGGCTGGGCGAGCAGGCGGCGCGAGTGGCGTTGGAGCCCGATGCCAGCCTGTGGGAGTACCGGGGGCAGGCGAGCGTGCACACCTATTCCAGCGTTATGTGCTGGGCGGCCTGCGACCGGTTGGCGGCCATCGCCTCCATCCTCGGCGTTTCAGACCGGGAAGCCTATTGGACCGCTGAGGCTGCGCGCATTCGCGCCGTCGTTCTGGAGCGGGCGTGGAATCCGACCCTCAACAGCTTTACCGGAACCTTCGACGGGAATGACGTGGATGCCAGCCTCCTCCACTTGCATGAGGTCGGTTTCGTTGCCGCGTCCGATCCGCGCTTCGTCGGCACCGTCAACGCCATCGAAAAGCGTCTGCGCCGGGGCAACCATATGTTCCGTTATGCGGCGCCCGATGATTTCGGGATGCCGGAGACCGCCTTCACCATCTGCACCTTCTGGTACATCGATGCGCTGGCAGCCATCGGCAGGCGTGAGGAGGCGCGGTCCCTGTTCGAGCAGTTGCTCGCCTGCCGCAACCATCTGGGCCTTCTGTCGGAGGATATCGAGCCGCGCACGGGCGAGCTATGGGGCAATTACCCCCAGACCTATTCGCTGGTCGGGCTCATTATCGCGGCCATGCGTCTCAGCAAGAGCTGGCGCGAGGCATTTGAGCCGCGCTGGTAGGCTGGCGGCTGGCATAAAGAAATGGCCGGGAAATCTCCCGGCCATTTCAACTTCTACCTCGCGCTTGCGATTTTGCCGTTAACGGCCCGCCTTTACGCCCTGGCTGCGAAGCTGCAGGAAAATCAGCGTCACCTCGCGCAGATGATCCGCAAGCCACATGGCCATGGCCCGTTCCTCCATCAGCGACTTGCCGAGCAGCGGCAGGGCCTGAAGATAGCCGGCTTCCTGACCAAGCGTAATCAGGGCCTCATAGGAGGCGATCTCGAAATTCTCCTGCGCGTAGCTGGCAAGCGAGTTCTTGAGGATCTCGTCCTCGGCCATGGCGTTGGCCATTGCGCCCATGGTGCCGGTGGCTGCCATGGCCATGTCCTTGAACAGGGAACGGTCGGAGCCGGTTATTTCAAAGATCTGCTCAAGCCGTTGCAGCTGCATCTTCGTCTCATCCAAGTGCTGGGCAACCCTTTCACGCACTTGCGGATAATGCTCGATGCGTGAGAGCATCAACTCAAGCATCTGCTCCGACTGGCGCTCCATGGCATGGGCGTCCTTCAGTCCGGCGATGAACAGGGATTCCGCGATTTCCGTTGATGATTGGTGCATATCCGGTCTCCAGAAAATCGGCTTGAGCGGACCGTGGGTGCGCGGGGTGCTCTTGCCCATGTCCGCGGCCATCAGCTCTGCGCGCCGGGCCGCAAGCGCGCCCCCGATGGCATAAAGATCAGCGCCCCGCTCACGCAGCTCGGGGAACAGTTGCCCTTCCTCCTCTACCACGTGGAGGCGCACTTCGTTGCTCAGTTGGCTGATCAGATCATCCATCTGGGGCCCGCCGGGGTCGGCCAGTTCTATGGACGCCACCAGGTCCTTGATCCGTCCGTGTTCATCAAAGGCGCGGTCGATCAGGGCATCATCGCCTGTTGAAGCCCGTGCGAAGGGGTAGAGGATGATCTCCTCGGCGCTGGCATGAGCCTTGAGCGCGGCGCAGATCTGCTTGGCCAGGTTGGCCTTCAGGGCCGGGTCCTGCAGCCTGGGGTACGCTTCCATCCAGGCCTCGACCGTGCGATGATCCTCCATCAGAAGCGCGGTGACATCCGGCAACACTTTGTCGCTGGCGGTCATCCGCTCCAAGACGGTCATAATCAGGCCGCCCGCATCCTGACGACCTTTAGTACCTATGGTCATCGGCATGACTGCCTCCTCTTCTGCGGAGCGG